>JBIKIB010000073.1:0-12654 GCA_044361845.1 Chitinophagaceae bacterium
TGAAATCCTGTCCGCGGGTGGGAAGGATGATGGAGCTGTTGCTGACGAAATCCAGTCGGGTCTTTTTCATTCCCTTACCACTGCGGGTGGTGATGAGGATGACTCCGTTGGCAGCCCTCGATCCGTATACGGATGCGGAGGTCGCATCCTTTAAGACGGATATCGTTTCGATATCATTAATATTTACGCGGTTGATGTCCACATCCGGCATACCATCCACGACGATCAATGGCCCGGCATTGTTGACCGTACCCAGACCCCGGATGATCAGGCTCGCGTCGTTGTTTCCGGCCATACCGGATGACTGTACCGCCTGCAGACCCGGCACCAGGCCTGTAAGGGCGGCGGATGCGTTGGGTAATGCGCGGCTGGTGATTTTTTCATCCACGCTGACCGTACCCACCGAACCGACGAGGTTGACTTTTTTCTGACGACCATAACCGACCACGACAACATCATTCAATGCTGATGAGGACGGGTTCATCACGACGATGTACACATCCCGCTGGTCGACTTTTAGGGTGAAAGTCTCATAAGTGGCAGAAGATAAGAGTATCTCCGCTCCGGGGCTCGCACTGATCTTGAATGTTCCCAGAGCATCTGTCGTAGTGCCTGTCGTACCCCCTTTTACCATCACCGAGATGTTGGCCAAAGGCTCACCAGCCGGGTCTTTCACGGTTCCGGAGACCGTTTTTTGCTGTGCCTGTGAAACAAATGAAAAACCGATAAAAAAAATAAGTGAAAAGACGACCTTGAATATGGTCGGTCCTTTGCATGGAAAAGCTCTCATGGCAGCCGTTTTTGATTGTTTCTCAACTAAACTATAAACCTAAAAAAAATATTAACAATATTAAGGAACATATACTACAACTATCTCAGGATCCATTCCTTGTAGCGGTGCATGGCCTCCAAAAAATAATAGTCGCCATAAGTAAGGGGTTGGTCGACTTCTGATTTTGCGAGTAGATGGCCCACCCCGTGCATAAGGATGAAACCGCCGTTCGATCCCGGCTTTGCGCGATATGCGTCTGAGCCGAGTGTGAGGATGATCTGTTTGGCGGTTTCAATATATCTCTTCCGTTCGCGGCCTTTGGTATATCGCGACAGTTCGAGCAGACCTGAAGCAATGACCGATGCAGCGGAAGCATCACGCAGGGCATTGGGGATATCCGGCGCGTTGAAATCCCAGTAGGGGATCTTGTCTGACGGCATATTGGGATGGTCCAGTAAGAACTTGATGATATTCCTTGCGTGGTCGAGATAGCGCTTATCCTTTTCAAAGCGGTACATCATCGTGAAACCGTAGAAACCCCAGGCCTGCCCGCGCGACCATGCTGAGGCATCGTTATACCCCTGGTGGTTCTTCCCTTTGAACGCACCGGTCTCCAGGTCATAATCGAGGACATGGAAAGCGCTGTGATCGGGACGATAATGATTCTTCAGCGTGGAATTCGCATGGTTCAGGGCGATTTCCCGGAATTTTGGATCGCCTCCCTGCTGCGTCACCCAGAGCAATAATTCCAGGTTCATCATGTTGTCGATGATGACCGGGCAGTTGAAGTTCTGGTTTTTGTTCCAGCTCTGTATCGATCGTATCTGGGGGCGATAGCGGGTGATGAGCGACATGGCAGCGGTGTCGATGGTTGACTTGACCGAAGGGTCCTTGAACAACCGGTAAGCATTCCCAAAACTGCAATACATCATGAAGCCCAGGTCGTGATTCCCGGTATAATGCTTCATTTTTTCCTGTACGGCGAGTCTTTTTTTCGCGATGTCCAATACTTGTTGGTCGCTGGTATGCTCATAGATATAAAGCAGGCTACCCGGGAAAAAACCGCTCGTCCACCAGCGCGTATCGCTGGGTACGATCTTTCCCGTCTCTTTGACAAATGTGCGGGGCATCATGTCTGCAGGAACCTGCGCATCCAACATTTTATACTGAGCAGCGGCATTGCGAAACTGTTCGTCGATGAACTTTGCCATGTCCTGCGCAATGATCATGGCAGGGGAAAGGAGTAGGGTCGAAAGCACCACGAGGTGCACGATGGCGGATCTTTTCATAATGGGAGGCAAGTTAGAACATTGAAAATTAAGTGGAATTGATGATATCCCATATACCCCAGATGTCAACTTGCGCAGTGCCTGTCGCTTGAAATCCCCGTCATCATTGAACGAAATCGATTGCGTGTTTTTTTTCTAGAACTCAATTTTGCAGAAATCATATCCTGAACTCTATCATGAACTTCACATCAGGCAAATGTCTCATGAAAATATACCCAGTCATCTACGCCGAACGCGTAAGACAACTGGCATGGGAATGCTGGAGGCGCAACGATATGATCCGCTACGGCAAGTATGAAGGTTCATGGGGATTCAAGACGAATGCCAACCCTAACAAGCGCATCTTTCCCATTCCGCAACCTACGATGAAGACAAACCCGAAACTGAAGCAGAATCCGGGGTATTGATCTTATGTTTTTGTTTACTTTTAATGCCATCCCCTGAAAAAGAGTGATCCATCTTACCATGGAGAAATCGAGAAGCATACAAATTATATACCAATGATGAAAAAAACGATCTCATTCCTGCTGACGCTCATCCCCTTTTTGTGCCCGGATAGCGATGCGCAATCAGCCTGGCAGACGATCCCCAAATCAGATCTCGTGGAGCCAATGGTCGATGCTGCCAACTCCCGGTTCTTCTATTTCAACTCAGCCAGCAGGCCTTTTGGGATGGTCAACCTGAGCCCCGATATGAACCTGCGTGGGGTGTGGAACACAGGATACAAATACAACGAGGATACGATCCGATGCTTCAGCCATATCCATTGCTGGGAACTCTCCGGCATACCGGTCCTGCCGGCCACCGGAAGATTCAAAGGACATCTCGGTCCGGATGTCTACGGCTCAACCTACTCCCATGACGACGAGCTGGCGAAGCCCGGATATCATAGGATCGGACTCAAGACCTATGGCGTCAAGGCAGAACTCACCTCCACCACAAGGGTGGGCTTCCATCGCTACACTTTCCCGGCGGATGACTCCAGCCATGTGATATTCGACTTCACGACCGTCCTCGGCTCCTCCGAAACACAGGAAGCCGATGTCAGAAAAGTGAATGACCGGACGATCGAAGGATCCGTGACCATGGCCCCTACCGTTCGTAGACCCAAACCCATCACCGTGTATTTCACGGCCGTGTTCGACAAACCCTTCACCCGCTTTGGCGGATGGAAAGACGGGAAAGTCATCCCATCCCTGACCTCTCTCGCAGGCAGCAGGACGGGGGTGTTCGCCGGATTCAGAACGGTAAAGAACGAAGTGCGGATGATGAAAGTCGCGATCTCCTACGTAAGTGTCGGTGAAGCAAGGCGGAATCTCTCCACCGAGCTCCCACACTGGGATTTCAATCGGGTGGTCAAAGAATCCGCTGGGGAATGGGATCAGTGGCTGGGCCGCATCGAAGTCGAAGGCGGTACGCTCACCGAGCAAAGGCGCTTTTACACAGACCTCTGGAGATCACTGCAAGGTCGCAGGATCGTAAGTGATGTCAGCGGAACCTATATCGACAACACCGGTGATGCACCGCGAAAAAGACAGCTCCCACTTAACGGTAAGGGACAACCGACATTCCGGATGTTCAACTCGGATTCCTTCTGGGGCGCTCAATGGTCACTCAACACCCTCTGGCATCTCGTTTATCCTGAGATCACGGAAGAGTTCATCAACTCCATGCTCATGATGTACGACGACGGAGGACTCATCCCCCGCGGTCCGTCAGGAGGCAACTATACATTCGTCATGACAGGTGCAGCCACGACACCTTTCATCACCAGTGCATACATGAAAGGCATCCGCGGCTTCGACATCACAAAGGCATATGAAGGCATGCGGAAGAATCATCTGCCGGGCGGAATGATGAGTAAAGCAGGCTACGAACATAAAACCTTCAAAGGCGGCGGCATTGAAGAATACATGCAGATGGGCTACATCCCGTACCCGCTCCACCCCATCAAGTACGGATTCCATCAAGACGGCGCAGCACTCACCCTCGAATACGCCTACCAGGATTTCGCACTGGCACAGATGGCCGGGCAACTCGGGAAATCGGAAGACCAGCTCATGTTCATGAAACGCTCGGCAAACTACAAGAACCTTTTCAACAAGGAGATAGGATGGATGTGGGTCAAAAACCGCGAAGGAAAATGGTCCGAGCCGGTCGATGTCCTCCGCTACGAACACGGATGGAACGAGGGCAATGCTGCACAATACACCTGGTGGGTGCCGCATGACGTCCCGGGACTGATCGACCTGATCGGTGGCAATGATGCTTTCTCCAACAAACTCGACCGCGTCTTCCGTGAGTCGAGATCACATGGTTTCGTATCGGGGATCTCTGAAAATCCCGTCGACAAGGAGATGAGGCGCAGGGTGTTCCTGAACTATGGCAACCAGCCATGCATGCAGATGCCATTCCTGTTCAATTATGCCGGGAAACCATGGCTCACACAGTACTGGACAAGGGAACTGATCGATTCCGTCTATAGCGGCATATCTCCGCAAAAAGGATATAGCGGCGATGAAGACCAGGGCCTGATGGGTTCATTGGCCGTACTGCTGAAGATCGGACTCTTCTCCACCGATGGTGGCACATCGGCGAAACCGTTCTACGAGATCACCAGTCCGATATTCGACAAGATCACCCTGCACCTGAACGCAAAATACTATCCGGGTGGAAAGTTCGTCATAGAAGCAGCGGACAATGCAGCCAATAAGAAATACATCCGCAGCGCAACCCTGAACGGAAAACCGCTCGACAAGCCCTTTTTCCTGCATGAAGACCTGATAAAAGGAGGTCGTCTGCAACTGCAGATGTCGGCGCAGCCCAACACATCATGGGGTAACCCCGTGCTGCCAAGTGCCACAAAAGATCATCTGATAACCGACTACGGCGCCATCGGCGACGGGCAGTACAACAATGCCGGCAACATACAGGCTGCCATCAACAAGGCTTCGGCTGAGGGCGGGGGACGTGTGGTGATCCCTGCCGGAAAATTCATGACGGGCACCATCGCCATCCGTTCCAATGTGGAGCTGCACCTACAGAAAGGTGCATACCTGCTCGGCAGTCCATTCAGAAAGGATTACGGCAATGCCTACCCGCTGGGACTCATCAAAGGTACTGGCATCCGGAATTTCTCGATCACCGGCAAGGGCGTGATCGACGGACAAGGCCGTGAGCTCATTGCAGACATCATCCGTAGCCTCGAGGCCGGCATCATAGAAGACCCGGAGTGGAAGCTGAAGCGGCCTTCAGGGCAACACCGAAACTTCCTGGTGATGCTGTCGGGATGCAAGGACTTCCTCGTCAAAGGTGTCACCATGAAAGACCCTACCAACTGGGTCAACAGGTATGTGGACTGCCACAACTTCACCATCGACAGCATCCATATCGAAGCGCTCGCATACTGGAACAACGACGGCATCGACCTGGACAACTGCACGAATGCGAAAGTGCTGAATTCATTCGTCAACGCTGCGGATGATGCCATCTGTCTTAAATCTGAAAGCCGTGACGGCATCTGTGAGAATATCCTGATAGAGAACTGCACACTCCGTTCTTCCGCAAGCGCCTTCAAGCTGGGTACGGCATCCCATGGTGGTTTCCGGAACATAACCGTAAGGAACATCAGGGTATTCGACACATACCGCTCGGCGATCGCGCTTGAAGCGGTCGACGGAGGCATCATCGAAAACATCAACATAGAGGGGATACGAGCGTTCAATACCGGCAATGCACTGTTCATCAAACTCGGTAAAAGAAACAAGGATGATGTCCACTCGAAAGTTTCCGGCATCCGCATAAAAGACGTCAGGGTAGAAATACCTTCCGGCAAACCGGATGCGGGCTATGAGACGGAAGCCCCGGTACTGAGGTATCCACCCGGGATCATTCCGCAAAAAGACAGGATCATCAGCATAAACCCATGGAATCATTCCACCAAAGAAAAAAATGTGATCCTGTATCCGCATAATGTATTCCCATCATCCATCAGCGGCATTCCCGGACATATGGTGAAGGATATCATCCTGGAAGACATCGAGATCGTGTATCAGGGAGGCGGTAGCAAAGAAAAAGCATTCATGCCGATCGACTCACTGCATATGATCACCGAAGCCAGTGCTGCGTATCCTGAATTCAGCATGTTCGGAGAGCTGCCCGTATGGGGGCTTTTCGTCCGGCATGTCGAAGGATTGCAGATGAAGAATGTGCGGATCTCCCTCAGGAATGATGAACACAGGCCGGCGATCGCGTTCGATGATGTCAGGAACCTGCAGCTTGAGGGGTTGAATGTCAGCGGATCATCCGTCAAGCCCTCGGTACATATGCGGAAATCAGGGAACATACGATTCGATCATATTGACATCCCCGGCGGGAAAAAAGCTGGGCTCAAATACTGGTGATGACAATCATGTATGGTTTCGCAGGTAAATGACCGGCAGAGAAAAAATATTTTCACTTCAAAGGTGTACCCATCCCGTCATCATTTCGGAACCTCTCCAGATATTCACCCGGAGAGCAACCCACTTCCTGCTTGAACGTTTTATAAAAAGCGGAACGGGATGCAAAGCCGCATTTCTTTCCTAAGGCATCCAATGTGGTCATGCGAAGATCAGCCTCCAACAGTATCTTTTTTGCATAGGCGATCCGGAATTCAGTCCTCAGGGATATGAACCGCGTCTGCAGGATATTCCTGAAGCTGTAATAGAGGTGATGCTTCGGTACATCCAGCAGGGTCGCAAGATCCTCCAGTGAAAAATCCTCATTTAGGAATGGTTTTTTTCTTCCATCACCTCAAGGATCCTGTCCGACAGCCCGGTGAATGGATCCCCGCCCATATCATCCCCTTGCAGGGACCCCGCTGCTGCCGGCACTGATGCATCCGGCGTCGGTATCAATATTGTTTGTTCCACACGCACACCAGCTACCTCGGAGGTCATGCCCCCCGACCGGATCCCGTATTTCGGGATACCGTAGAGGATTTTCGGAAAGATGAAGATCAGGAATGGCATGAAGATCAGACTAGCACCGATGAAATAGACCGCCTGAAATTCAAATATGAGTTTCCTTTCCATCACCGGATTGCTGTAAAACAGGATCAACGCCCATAGATAATATGCACCGATGCTGAGTACGAATAAGGTCAGGACCAACAGCCACCTATAGACGAATTTGTACTGCCGGACCGGCCGGTTCAGGTGATATACTTGGTTGCGATGGAACCTTACCAGGATGACAAGGCATGCCAAAGAATACGTTATCTGCAATACGGGACGCACCAGCAGGTTGACCTCTTGGGGTAAAAGCCAGTTGACCTTGACCCCTTTCAAGGCATCCATATGGTGGATGATCAGATCGGCCACGGACAGCTTGTATTCGAAGGATGTGAGTAGATACGGGAAGATCCCGATGAGGGTGACCCAAAAAGGAATGGTGTGGAGTAGATCAACCCACTTGAACACCAACCTGTCGGTCAGTACTCCCCGAATATAAAAAAACAGACTAGGACCGATCAGGCACCACAAGGGAGTCTGGTTGTTAAACGTGATGGCCAGCCAAAATGGTTCCGTGGCATGCAACACCAGATAGTGCGTAATGCTGAAGGTGGATATCAGGAAAATGAGAAGGGACAGGAATACGGAAATCTTGTTGATCTTCCAGTTATGCAGGAGGATAACGATGGAGAGAAAGATGTTGAGAATGGATATATGTAATGCCATCAAACAGGATGGAGGGCAAATTACCCCAATCGATCGTGAAAAAACAAAACAATCTTGTGGAAAATCGTAAAAATGGGATATCCATATTCCTGATTTCAAAATAGTAGACAAGAAGACAGGGAATTTTGCACCGTTTGTTCGTGAAATCTCTTTTTTGCCAATTCTTCACACTTTCACATTCATATTTCCCCCATCATGTCCCTGTTCTTTTATCCGGCATTGCAAATGCGCAGGTGGGGAGCAGGTACTTCCAACCCCGATGCATCCACAAAGCTTGAGATTTCATCCTGCAAAAAGGGCTTCCTCCCACCCGGGTGATACTGACAGGAACATCGGATAATACCACCACCATCGCTTCACCGACAATCGGAATCATGGTGTACGATACGCCCACAGATGGAACCTCCCCGGCCAATGTCACACCCGTTTTCTGCGATCAGGATGGCACCAAATGGCAGCGATGCACCCCTCAGGAGCCATACACCACGATCAGCCTCAACAAGGCAACGCCATGCCCTTACACTGTCGCATGCACATGGCCTGCTACACCGAATCCAGACCATATCCATGTCAGCAGTTGGATGGTCGACAATAGATATGGAACGGATCAGCCTTTGTACGCTATCCTGCGATTCCTTCCTGTCCCTGGTATCTGCAATGCTGTACCACCTTCCGATGATCAGACTCCGGGGATCGCCATCATGGCGAACGGGAAAGTGGCCATCAATCCCATTTTGAGTTCTACCGGTCAGACGAAGAAATTGCTGGTAAATGGATCGGCCTGGGTGACAGGCAAAATGCATGCGGGCGGTGGCTTTTATGCCTTGGCAGGACTCACTGCCGATCAGGCCATCGTAAGCGGTGGCAGTCCAACCGCTTTACAGTTCCTCGATATCTCGGTCCCCAACAACTGGTGGAATTCCAGTTAAGGGCAGTACAAGTGCCTCCGAAGGACTCCGGATATGATTTCAATTCAGCACTTTTCAACTGGGAACCCACTTCCCCGGCAAGCAGCAGTATGAATCTGTACATCTACAAGTATAGAAACGATGTGGTGGCCAGTGCCACAGATAAATTAATGACAGTATCCGGAACCACCCCGTTGTTGATCGGTGTGATGTACCTGAACGGATCGATGGATTATAAACGGAACATGTGCTGAACAACGATCAACTGTCGAACGGGAACCCGAGCCAGAACATCTTCGGCGGTCAGGTTCGGACGAGGGTGCATACACATAAGATAAACTGAAAAAAATCATGGATAAAAGGATATGGTAATGGAATTATATTATTTTACACACAAAAGAAAACAATGAAATTCCTGATACTTCTGCTCCTATCGTGCCTGGCAGGCAGGGTGCATGCGCAGCTCTTCATCAGTTCGGGCGAAACCGTTACGGTGACAGGGTCCGATCTGCTTCACGTACAAGAGGATCTGGTGAACAATGTCACCCTCGCACATATCACCCTGAGCGGAGGCAGTGCGCAGAGTATCAGCGGCACTGGCTCCATCAACAACCTTACCGTGAATAAAAATGCCGGAACGGCGACGATCACGAGCGGTCGGCAGACGATCACCCATGTGCTGACGATGACTGCCGGCACGCTGGCAGGGGGTGGCCGACTCACACTTAAGAGCGATGCCACGACCACGGCAAGGGTGGCGCAGGTGGCAGCAGGTGCCAGCATCACCGGCGATGTAACGGTCGAACGGTACATCCCGGCAAGTCGCAAATGGCGGATGCTCACGGCACCGCTGACGGGATCATCCAACAACAGCATCTTCTACAACTGGCAGAATAACGGCACACAGGCCGGAAGCACCGGCGTCGAGATATGGGGACCGGTCGGGACACTGACCCCGAGCACCACGGGGAATGGACTGCAGACAGGACCAAACTATTCCATGCGCAGCTATACCCCCACCTGGCAGAATGTCACGGATACCAAGTCAGGTAGGCTATTCGATGCAACGACCAACCATGCCTACACAGTGTTCGTCACCGGCCCATATAAGAACGGTGGCAGCAACATCCTTGTTTCTGAGCCGGCCGTGGCCACGACCCTCTCCGCCACCGGCAACCTGATCACGGGCACGCATACGAAAACACTTGAGGCATCGCCTGCTGCAGGGCAGTACTTCCTGGTGGGCAATCCATATGCCTCGCCCGTAGATCCGACACAGCTATCGGGTGCCAACCTCGCCAATACTTTCTACATGTGGGATGCTTCTGCCGGTGTCGGTGTAAGAAATGGACTGGGCATCTACGTGGCTTTCAACCGTGGCCCAACCCCTACCTATAGCGTGCCGGGCAGCACGACGGGGTTCAGCAATGCACCATTGACGCAATTACAGAGTGGTCAGGCATTCTTTGCCAAGGCGGATCAGGCAACTACGAACACCACCATCATCTTCGAAGAAGCCGATAAGACCAGTACCACGACAGGCGGCATGTTCGGCCCACAGCAGATAGATGGTGAAATTGGGATGCTTCGCCTGACACTGCAACAGAACGTCACTGGCGTGACGGAGAATACAGACGGAGCCGTCGCATTCTTTTACCCGAACGGAAATCCGGAAGTGGACCGTATGGACGGATCTAAACTGATGAACAGTTCGGAGAATGTATTCTTCACGCGCAAAGGAAAGAACCTGACTTTTGAGCACAGACCCACCATCAGTTCAAAAGACACTTTGTTTGTACGGGTCAGCAATATGCAACAGGCAACATACAGGCTTGCGGTAGAAGGCAGCAACCTTACGGTATCCAGCGGTAATGCCCTGCTGATCGATACATACAACAAAAAAGAAACTCCGCTGAAGCTTTCAGGCACGGAAGGATATGATTTCTCAGTCACACCCGACAGTGCCAGCACAGGCGACCGATTCATGGTCGTGTTCAGCAAGGCAGCGGCACCTGTGGTGGTGGCACCTGACGTTCCGGTGAGTACAAAGTCCCTCACGCTGTACCCAAATCCGGTACGGGGGAAACTTCAGGTAGCAGTCAACCTGAGTGAAGTGGGACTGTATTCGGTTCAGGTTTACAACGCGGCAGGGGGAGAGGTTTGGCAGCGGTCAGGCATCGCTTCCGGCACAAAGACGGTGGAGATCAACACCTCCGGCATGGTGAACGGCCTGTATCATCTCGTGCTGACAGATGCGAAGGGCGCAACGATCGTGGAGAAGTTCGTGAAGGAATAACATACACATCAGGCATTCAAACACAACCCAACAGATCCCGGACAGGTATCATGCATATCCTTTCAGGGACCACCTAATAAATCAAGTGCTGTGCTGAATACGAAAAAGACCACTCGGGTGCTGTTCACCCTGAGGGTTGACCATGAACCTGAACCTTGCATCCGGCATCCCCGATGAACCCTACCTGAACGCCCGGCGGATATTCCCTTCGATGGTAGTGTGTCGCTCCTGTTGGCATCAGGGGTAGCATATGGCATAAGAAGAAATCGGAAAGAAAAGATATGAGGTATACACTTCCTTTAAGTAGACAGATATCAATTCAAGGAGTGATTATTCTTGTATCAGGATTTATAGTATCCGGTGTGATGGATGTTGTTGCACAGAAAAAAACGTTATCGCCATATATCCCTCCCCCCACAAGTTGACAATGGCTTTGAGTTCAGGGGAATAACATCAATCCCCTGAGTCCAAAGCCATTGTCATTTTCTTGAATTCAGACCAGCCGGTCAGCAGCCTTTCCATACTGTCGTCGGCGGATGGATGCTGATCAGAAGAACCCGAGTTTGTTCTTGTTGTAAGAGATCAGCATGTTCTTCGTCTGACGGTAATGAGACATCATCATCTTGTGGTTTTCCCTTCCGAATCCCGACATTTTATATCCCCCGAAAGGAGCATGCGCCGGATAGGCGTGATAGCAATTCACCCACACGCGACCTGCCTGGATGGCCCTTGGCACCTGATAGAGTTCATGTGCATCACGTGTCCACACCCCTGCGCCAAGTCCGTACAGTGTGTCATTGGCGATCTCAATGGCTTCTTCCGTGGTTTTGAAGGTCGTGACGCTTGTCACAGGTCCGAAAATCTCTTCCTGGAATATCCGCATCTTATTATGCCCCTTGAAGATCGTGGGTTTGATGTAATACCCACCGCTGAGTTCTCCTTCCAGCTTGTTCACTTCACCTCCGCAGAGTACTTCGGCGCCTTCTTCACGTCCGATCTTCAGATACGACAGGATCTTTTCAAACTGGTCGTTCGATGCCTGAGCACCCATCATCGTGGTGCCATCGAGTGGATGACCGGTCAATATGGCATTCGTGCGCTCAATCACCCGCTTCATGAATTTGTCATAGATGCTTTCATGTACAAGGATCCTTGAAGGACAAGTGCAGACTTCTCCCTGGTTGAGGGCGAACATCACAGCACCTTCAATGGCTTTGTCGAAAAATGCATCATCCTCATCCGCGACGGAAGGAAAGAATATATTGGGGGATTTCCCGCCAAGCTCCATCGTTACGGGGATCATATTATCGGAAGCGTACTGCATGATGAGTCGGCCCGTGGTCGTCTCACCGGTGAAAGCGACTTTTGAAATGCGTTTGGAAGTCGCCAAAGGCTTGCCCGCCTCGATGCCGAACCCTGTGACGATGTTCAGCACTCCCGGTGGGAGGATGTCAACGAGCAACTCCATGAGGCAGATAATGGATGTGGGCGTTTGCTCGGCGGGTTTCACCACCACGCAGCAACCTGCGGCAAGCGCCGGTGCGATCTTCCAGGTCGCCATCAGGAGCGGAAAATTCCACGGGATGATCTGTCCCACCACACCGATGGGTTCATGCAGGCAGATGCTGACGGTCGTCTCGTCATGTTCGGAGATGGTGCCTTCCTCGGC
>JBIKIB010000074.1:0-12651 GCA_044361845.1 Chitinophagaceae bacterium
AAGGAGAAGACCGATGAATTTGCGCGTAAGAATGAAAGCGCTGAAAGGGATGTGAATAATGCTTTACAGAAACTTGAGAATGAGCGGGTCGCTTTCCTTCAAAGGGGTCAGTCCATCACACAAGCTGAAGCCGAGAGCTTCCAGCAGGAGTTGCAGCGTAAGTTCCAGAATATAGAAGGCCAGAAGAAGAACCTGGAGAAAAGCATACAGAGTGAAGGGGCAAAGACGATGGAAGACCTTAAGAAGCGCATCGACCAATACCTGTTGGAGTACAACAAGAAAGCGAAGTATTCTTTTATTTTCTCCACCAGCAGCGCGATCGATGTGCTGTTCTATAAGGATAGTACACTCAACATCACGAACGATGTGGTTGCCGGTCTGAATGCAGCGTACAATAATTCCAATCCGAAATAATCATCAGAAGGTTGAAAGTCATAACTTGAAGTCCCTGTCAGCAGGGACTTTTTTTTATTTAATGGCCATAAACGCATATTCATGTCAGAGTCCAATCAATTCAAGCCCAGCCTTAGCCTATTGGATGCGACGATGCTCGTTGCAGGTTCCATGATAGGATCGGGAATTTTCATTGTCAGTGCCGATATCACCCGGAATGTGGGGAGTGCCGGCTGGCTGTTATTTGTATGGTTCATCACGGGATTCATGACGATCACCGCTGCCGTCAGTTATGGGGAACTCAGCGGGATGTATCCAAAGGCAGGGGGGCAGTACGTCTACCTGAGGGAGGCGTATAATCCGCTCATGGGGTTTCTTTACGGATGGAGTTTTTTTGCGGTGATACAGACTGCGACAATCGCTGCCGTGGGGGTGGCTTTCGCCCGTTTCACTGCATATCTTTTTCCTGCCGTTGGGGAGAATCATATCCTTGTGGATCTTCCCTACCTTAAGATCTCTGCCGCTCAACTCACAAGTATCCTGATCATCATCCTGCTGACATATGTCAACACCAGGGGTGTTCGGGAGGGGAAAGTCATACAGACCACTTTTACAGTGTCTAAACTG
Organism: Chitinophagaceae bacterium; assembly: GCA_044361845.1. Taxonomy (GTDB): domain Bacteria; phylum Bacteroidota; class Bacteroidia; order Chitinophagales; family Chitinophagaceae; genus Pollutibacter. The sequence goes on from JBIKIB010000074.1 coordinate 1,021, forward strand.
ATCGCGGTGTTTGGCCTGATGGTTTTTGGGTTTCTGCTGGTGAAAGAGAGCCATTGGGCTGCAAACTGGGCGACCGGCATGAATGCCATGCAGGACCTTGGCCAGCAAGGGGAAGGGAAAGTGCCAACGGGTTGGACATCCATTTCCGGTGTCGCATTGCTGGGTGCTATTGCCGCTGCCATGACCGGTTCCATCTTCAGCAGTGATGCGTGGAACAATGTCACTTTCATTGCGGGTGAAATCAAGAATCCAAAGCGCAACATCGGACTGAGTCTTTTCCTTGGAACCTTGGTTGTTACATTCCTGTATTTGACCGTGAACCTGATGTACCTGTACGCACTTCCTTTGCAGGACATCGCCTTTCCTCCTTCTGACAGGCTTGCCACAACTGCTGCCAACAGGATCTTTGGAGAGAGCGGCACCGTCATCATCGCCCTATTGATCATGGTCGCGACGTTCGGATGCATCAACGGGTTGGTCCTTGCCGGTGCGAGGGTGTATTACACGATGGCAAAGGACGGGTTGTTTTTTGCCAAGGCAGGTGTGTTGAACAAGAACGCGGTACCGCAGTGGGCGCTATGGGCCCAGTGTGTGGTTGCTTCTCTGCTCTGCCTGAGTGGAGGGTATGGCAACCTGCTCGACATGATCAGTTTCGTGGTGGTGATATTTTATGTGTTGACGATTGCCGGCATCTTCATCCTGCGAAAGAAGCAGCCTATGGCAGAGCGTCCCTACCGGGCATTCGGATATCCCTTTCTGCCGGGATTGTACATTGTCATGGGGTTGGCATTCTGCATCCTCCTGCTCATTTTTAAAACAACGTATGCCGCATGGGGTCTTGCCATCACCCTGGCAGGTATTCCTTTGTATTATCTTGCCACGCGCAATAAGAAATAACCGATACTGAATATGCCGAATGTGGATTTTGACGGGATCTTCCGGGAATTTCGGGGTGTGACCGTTGGCGTTATAGGGGATGTGATGTTGGATACCTATCTCTGGGGGCGTGTTGACCGCATCTCTCCGGAAGCGCCTGTGCCGGTGGTGGAGCTCCTCCGAAAGGACCATCGCATTGGTGGAGCGGGGAATGTGGCCCTCAATCTTGCCGCGTTGGGTGCAAGGGTATCTGTGCTTTCTGTCATCGGCACGGATGAAGATGGCAGCAGGCTCCGGCAAATGCTGGATGCGCAAGACATTGGCACGGCACATCTGGTAGAAAGCAGGTCTCGCATCACCACGAACAAGACCCGCATCATCAGCCGAAACCAGCATATGCTGCGTCTGGACAATGAGGTCACTGCCGATCTGGACAGTCAGGAAGAATCCTCCCTGCTTGCTGCCGTACAGGCTTTCATCGACAAGGAATCCCCGCGTATCATCGTTCTTGAGGATTACAACAAAGGGGTACTCACGGCAACGCTCCTCGCGGCCGTCATCGACCTGTGTCGCAGGAAAGGGATCATCACCACTGCGGATCCGAAGCGCAGGAATTTCTTTGCCTTCAAAGGGGTCGATATATTCAAGCCCAATCTGAAAGAAGTGAAGGAAGGGTTGAACATCATCGATGGCCGTGCAGACCATGTCATGATGGAAGAGATCCATCAGCGCCTGAAGGAACAGTTGCAGCACCGGATCTCTTTTGTGACATTATCTGAGAAGGGCGTTTTTTTCGCGGACGAAGACCGGTCGATGATGATCCCTTCGCATGTGCGGAATATTGCAGATGTGAGTGGAGCGGGGGACACGGTGATCGCGGTTGCCTCACTCACTTTCGCCATCACGGGTGATATGCGGCTTGCGGCAGAGATGGCGAATATCGCGGGGGGATTGGTGTGTGAGGAGGTTGGCACGGTCGCCATTGATGGCGAAAAGCTGTTGCGGGAATGTAAGCTCTTGCTGGGCTAAGAATACCATGTCATAACAGCAGGATCTTCACTTTTTTAAAACCCGCCTGCGACAGGAACCGCTCCATGATGGCGATGGATCTTTTATCCGCACGACCAATGATCCCCTGTTGCATGGCGCGGTCGCGCATTTTCTCCCTGGCTTTGATCTTTACTTTTTCAAAAGCGTCAGTCGTCCATTTGCCTTCCTCCCTGAAGATCGAGACATCAGAGGGGTTGACCGAGACCTGCAGTATCTCAGCGCCGGGCAAAAGCAATCTGACAGAGTCTTTCAACACGTAAAAACTGCTGTCTGTCAATGTCGACAGGTCGGTGCCTGCCACGACTTTTCCGCTCACTACCAGGACCAGCTTGTCGTATCCGTCCCCGATCCCGGTGATCGATTTCAGGAGGATGCCTGCGGGGTCTGCGTAGACCGAGTCCACGACTACTTCATCAAAGGAAGTGATGGTGGCCAGCTCTGCCAGTCCGCGGATCTCTTTGACAAGGATAGGCGTCTCATCGATCTTCACCTGTTTTTTCCTGAACACGTCATCGATCCCCGGCAGGATGTCGAGTTTCTCGAGTATGAACCACGCGAGCATCAATGTCAGCAGCCAGAAAAAAAGCCTGGAGATCATTCGTATCATGGTTCAGTTCAATGAGGGTGAAGGGGTTGGGGTATTGCCGAATCGGACATCTACTTTGTCATATCCCATCTGTCGGAGGAGGTTTCCAAAGAACAATACGGCATTCGACTCTGCGGTTTTGAGGATGCCTGTAGCGGGGATGCTGTTCCGGATCTGCACTTCTCCCTGTGCCATCAGCGTGTTTCTTTCGGCTGCGGTGAAATCGCTGCGGAGGATGCCTGTTTCTTCAAATTCCGTGTGGATGTCTTCCGGTCGAATATTCAGTGAGAGGATCTTTGCCGGCGGCAGCCAAAGGGTTATGTCTGACCCGTTTATCCTGATATCGGTCTCATCCAACTGGGATAGGTCTATGCCCGCCTTGATCCTTGCCTGGCAGCTCATCAGAATGCGTCTTTCGCCCAATTTGTACCAGGTTTGCTCGTCGCTGGCTTTCACGATCTTGGTGACGGTGTATTCCACCGTGGCCAGTTCGCTCATCTCTTTCATCTGAAGGATGGCATTCGCAGGATCTTTCTGCCTGGTGCAGGAGATCATGGCAGACATGCCTATCAGGGTCGTGAGAATTCTCCACATGATGGAAAGGTACAAACTTGGGGAATAATCAGTCTGGTTTTGGTGAAAATGCGACAAATTGCATGATGAAACCGACCGCCGTTATCGTGGCCGGAGGTGCGGGCTCCCGGATGGGTGCCGCAGTTCCGAAGCAGTTCCTGACCCTCAACGACCGTCCCTTGCTGGTGCATACCATTGAGGCGTTCGCGCATGCGTTCGAAGATATGGACATCATCGTGGTGCTGCCGTCGGCGTTCATCGAGCGGGGCAGTGATATCATTGCGAAATTCCTGCCCGGCGTCCAGGTATTTTTCACGGAGGGAGGGGAAACACGGTTTCATTCCGTGAAGAAAGGTTTATCATTCGTGCGGGAGCCGTCAGTGGTATTCGTGCATGATGCGGTTCGTTGTCTGGTATCTGTTGCGCTTATCCGTCGCTGTTATGATCAGGCCATCTTGAAGGGCTCCGCCATCCCTGCTGTTGCGGTGCGTGACAGCATGCGTATGCTTGAGGATGACGGACACGGAGTGGTCGACCGGGATCGGCTTCGTGCCATCCAGACACCACAGACATTCCTGTCGGAATGGTTACAACCGGCGTTCCTTCAACCATTCGAGCCCGCGTTCACTGATGAGGCGACCGTTGTCGAGCGTTACGGAAAGCAAGTGTCACTCATAGAAGGGGAGGAGACGAATATTAAAGTCACTTTTCCGGTGGACCTGATCATCGCAGCGGAGATCCTGCGGTCACGGGCTACCTGACCTTGACGGGGACGATGTCTCTGGAGCCCGGGGTGTAGCGGTAGAATCCCTCTCCGCTCTTTACGCCCAGCTTGCCTGCTGTGACCATATTCACCAGCAGGGTACATGGGGCGTATTTCGGTTGTCCGATACCGTTATGCAGCACTCGGAGGATGGCCAGGCATACGTCAAGTCCAATGAAATCAGCCAGTTGAAGCGGTCCCATCGGATGTGCCATACCGAGTTTCATGATCGTATCGATCTCATCTGTCCCGGCGACGCCTTCCTGCAGGCATTGTATCGCTTCATTGATCATCGGCATGAGGATGCGATTCGCGATGAATCCGGGATAGTCGTTGACCACACAGGGGGTCTTGTCCAATTTTTTGGCGAGCTCGATGATGGCATCGGTCACTTCCGGATCGGTCATGTATCCGTTGATGACTTCCACGAGTTTCATGACGGGTACGGGATTCATGAAATGCATGCCGATGACCTTCCCCGGGCGTTTTGTTTCCGCGGCGATGCGTGTGATGGATATCGAAGAGGTATTGGATGCGAGTATGCAATGCGGTGGTGCGGCTGCGTCCAGCTGTCGGAAGATCTTGAGTTTCAGATCCGTATTTTCAGTGGCGGCTTCCACGATAAGGTCTGCTGCCGAGACGCCTGAGTTGATATCTGAGTTCACGGAGATGTTATTCAGTGTCTCGGATTTCCGTTCTGGGGTGAGGGTTTCCTTGGCGACCTGTCGGTCGAGGTTCCTGGAGATCGTCTCCATGGCCTTGTCGAGTTGCGCGTACGAAACATCGATGAGTGTGACCTTGAATCCATATTGCGCGAATACATGTGCGATGCCATTACCCATGGTGCCGGCACCTATGACGGATATGTTTTGCATTGTCAAAAATAGCATAATCCGTTCAATCAAGATATCGACAGCGGGTGTTGTTGAACCCCGTCGGATTTTGCATCTGCGATTTCTGATAGGGATTTACTTTTTCCCGCGCAGCGTGGTCCAGCTTCTTCGGGTCAGGATTGTCAGGGGGGGCTGGCATGCGGGTAAGCGGGCGGATGGAGCCTTGTGGCAGTGCTCTAGGTTGGATAAAGATCTGTGCGGACGGGGCTATGCCGGGATGCAGGTGTTCAGGGAAAGGGATGGTTATTTCTTTTTGTAATCCCCTCTTTTCCAAGCCTTGACGAATTCGTTCCAGGCGAATGGGTTAAGGATATTCATGGGTGGCATCTGGCCTGCGGAATAGTATTTGCGGGCGCCTTGGGCGAGGTTGAAATTAACGGCTTCTCCTCCGTCGCGCGGGAGTGATTGCGCGAGGATCCTTCGTTTGGCCATGTCGGTATTTTGCCGGGCAATTTCAATATTATCATCGGGAACGGCGGTGTTGACGAAATCCCGTTCGAATTGTTCTCTTGACGGGCGGGGTTTGATGATGCTGGCGGGAAGGTAGACCGTATCTGTGACCATCAGCTGGATGATGCTGAACTGGTTGCCGGAAAGTTCGCGGGGGATTGTAGTTATTTTGGGTTTGAAGCCAACGGAGGTGAATTCTATTTCGTCGCCTTTGAGTACAACGATGGAGAAGACCCCCTGGTAGTTTGTGAGGGTACCACGGCCGCTGCCTTTCACGACGACGCTTACAACGGGCAGACCGCGCAGGCTATCGGCGGTCATCACGACCCCGTAGAGTTGTACCACGGAATCCTGGAACGTCTCAAATTGAGCCATTGCTGTTGATGGCAAAAGGAACAATAAGGGGAAAAAATATTTGAACAGTCTTTTCATGCAGGCTCTTCTAATGGCAAATGTACTCCTTCCGAAGGATAAACAAAGTAAGCCTTTGAATGGTTAATTTCGTGGTTGAATAAATTATTTTAACAAATATTGAACATGACACATCAGGATATTTTAGATGCATTGGGGAAAGTGCGGGAGCCGGATCTCGGCAAGGATCTCGTGACATTGAATATGATCAAGGATATCCGGATCGAGGGGCGTCATGTGTCGTTCACGATCGTACTCACCACACCGGCTTGTCCGCTCAAGGAGATCATGCGTCGTGACTGCGAATCAGCGATCCGGGAGAAGTCTGGAGCAGATGTCGTGGTTTCGGTAGGCTTCACGGCAAATACCAGCAGCAATCGGGTGGATGGGCAGTCACTGCTGCCGAATGTGAAGAACATCATCGCCGTCGTGAGTGGCAAGGGTGGTGTCGGGAAATCGACGGTTTCTGCCAATCTGGCGCTGGCATTGGCGCAGGGTGGTGCTAAAGTGGGACTGATGGATGCGGACATATACGGGCCGAGCGTTCCCATCATGTTCGGTGTGCGCGGTGAGCGCCCGCTGATGATGCAGGTCGATGGCAAGGATAAGATCGTTCCGATCGAGAAGTTCGGCATCAAGCTGATCAGCATGGGGTTGCTGGTGGACGAAAAGAGTGCGGTCGTCTGGCGGGGACCGATGGTGAGTTCGGCCATCCGGCAGTTCGTGTCGGATGTTTTCTGGGGAGAGCTGGATTATCTGGTGATCGACATGCCGCCTGGTACGGGCGACATACACCTTACGCTGGTGCAGACGGTTCCGGTGACGGGCGCGATCATTGTCACCACCCCACAGGATGTGGCGCTTGCCGATGCGCGAAAGGCCATTGCGATGTTCGGGCAGGCACAGATCAAAGTACCCATCATCGGCCTGGTGGAAAACATGGCGTGGTTCACTCCTGCGGAGTTGCCAGACAACAAGTACTACATCTTTGGCAAGGAGGGTGGTCGCAGGCTTGCGGACCAGTACGATATTCCTTTCCTGGGTGAGATCCCATTGGTCCAGGGCATCCGGGAGGGCGGAGACATGGGTGTGCCGATCATGATGGGTGATGATGCCATCACGAAATCCGCATTCTCCCAGTTCGCTGACAATGCGATCAGGAGCATTGCGATGCGAAATGCCAATATGGAGTCTACGAAGGTGGTGGAGATCGTGGTGTGATCGCCATTTACGGCGTGATAAACAACCTATGGTATGTGGCGGAGGTACCATCAATGGTCATTGCCCATTGATGGAACCCTGGATCTCCTATCGGTCAGCTGCCCGGTCCATGTGCGTTGAACGAACTTTTCAGAAGCTTTCATCAAAGCCCTGGTCGGGATGTACAAGTCTCCGGCTTTTTCGGTTACCGTTGACCGTTATGTGGAATATGTTGACCTGTTCTTTTTTCGTGGCGTAGAGGAAATCCGCCCTGATGCTGACATTTTTGAAGGCTTTTATGTTATCGGCTTCAACATAACACCAGGTCGCTTCTTTGTCATGTTCCAGCCCCAGGAAACGGAGTTTGACGGGTGTCTTGTCGGTGTAGATCGAGAAATGCCGGGTCACATAGGCTTCAATCAGTTTCTGGTTGATCGCTTTGTCGCCTGAAAGAAGGTTCACTTTGTCTGTTGACTCCGCTTTGAGGGCATCTTCCAGGTCGTCGGTGAAGAATTTGAACGAGATGCCCATCTCCTGTGTCTTCGTACTGTATTCCACTTCCGAGACACTCACATAGTAAGGGTGCATCAGACTCATCAGCCAAAAGGACCATTTGTACAGGAAGATCACCATCATTACATGCTGTTTTTCTGGAACGAATGTCTGACTTAATTTCAAATACCGTTACACGTATGAACGATTTTGTGTTTTTCTTCTCAGAGGGCTGGCATCACATCATCAGTCGTGACGCCCTGGATCATGTATTGTTCATTGCGGCATTGGCCGTGGTGTATGTTGCTTCGGAATGGAGGAAGATCCTGATCCTGGTGACGGCCTTCACGATCGGACATGCACTCACGTTGGTACTCAGTGTGCTGGATATCCTTCGTTTCAGGGATGCCTGGGTGGAGTTCCTCATACCCTGTACCATTGTCATTACGGCAGTAGTGAATCTTTTGCAGCGCGACTTCTCCCGCAACAGCTTGCGGGTCAATTATTTCCTGGCCTTCTTTTTTGGACTGATACATGGGATGGGGTATGCGAATGCCATCCGGTTCAGTCTGGCAAAAGGTCAGAGCCTGGCAGCCGGCCTTCTCCCCTTCAATCTGGGGCTTGAAATCGGGCAGATTTTCGTAGTATTGTTGATTCTCTTAATGGGTTATCTTGTAACAAACATTCCGGGTGTCACGCGGGTCAGGTGGGTAAAGGCTGTTTCGCTGATCGTGCTGGCCCTGGCCCTTGGAATGGTCTGGGAAAGGATACCTTTTTGATATAAAAAACAAACCCCTGCAATGATGAAGCAAATCATCCCGTTGATCTTATCGATCGCGATGCCTTTCACGGCCGCGATCGCACAGCCCGAGCACAATCCGGGTTCGAACCATGGCAATCGTTTTGAGCAGCTGGATTATCTGTTGGCCACACCCAACGAGTACCGCACCGCCAGTGGTGCCCCCGGCCCGAAGTACTGGCAGCAGCGGGCGGATTATGACATCAAGGCGGAGATCGATGAGGAAAGAAATATCCTCACCGGTTCTGAAACGGTGACGTATTACAATAATTCTCCGGATATGCTGAGTTATATCTGGCTTCAGCTGGATGAGAATTTCCATCATGCGAAGAGCGATAACAACCGTGATAACACGGGAAAAATGTCGACACGGATGAATGACCGGCAGCTTTCGGAGATGAATGTCGACAAGACCTACGAAGGCTATGGTCTGAACCTCACCAAGGTCACCGATGCGGTGGGAAAGTCATTGTCGTATACCATCAACCAGACGATGATGCGGATCGACCTTCCTGTTGCGTTGAAGCCCGGCCAGAAGTTCGTCTTCAACATAGACTGGAATTACAAGATCAACAACAAATCGGATATCCGTGGACGCGGGGGCTATGAATTTTTCCCGGAGGACGGGAATAATCTCTACTCGATCACGCAGTGGTTCCCCCGGTTGGCGGTGTACAGCGACTTCACGGGTTGGCAGCATCAGCAGTTCACGGGCGGTTCCGAATTCTCCCTCACCTTCGGGAACTACCGGGTAAGCATAACCGTACCTTCCGATCACATCGTCGCGTCCACCGGTGAACTCCGCAATGCGAAGATCGTGCTGACCGCGGCACAGCAGAAACGCTGGGCGGATGCGCAGACCGCGAAGGAGCCTGTGGAGGTCGTCACTTTGTCGGAGGCCATCGAGGCTTCCAAGACCAAGAGCAAGACGAAGAAGACCTGGCTTTTCGAGGCGGAGAACGTGCGTGATTTCGCATTCAACAGTTCCCGGCGCCTGGTATGGGATGCCATGCCGGTGTATATCGACGGCCGGAAGGTCATGTGCATGAGTTTCTATGGTAAGGAAGCGTACCCGGTGTACAGAAAATATTCTACAAAGGCCACGGCGCACACGTTGAAGGTCTACAGCAAGTACACCATCCCTTATCCATACCCTGTGGCGCAATCCGTAGAGGCAGCTAACGGTATGGAATACCCGATGCTTTCGATGAACTACGGCCGTGCGGAGAAGGATGGCACTTACAGCGAGTCGGTGAAATACGGTGCCATTGGAGTCATCATCCATGAGGTCGGGCACAATTTCTTCCCCATGATCATCAACAGCGACGAACGTCAGTGGTGGTGGATGGACGAGGGGCTTAATACCTTCGTGCAGTTCCTCACGGAGCAGGAATTTGATAGTAACTATCCCTCCCGTCGCGGACCGGCGCATTTGATCACCGACTACATGAAGCTTCCCAAAGATCAGCTCGAGCCGGTCATGACCAAGGGGGATGCCGTGGCCAACGTGGGTTCGAATGCATATGCCAAGGCCGCTACGGGGTTGAATATCCTCCGTGAGACGATCATGGGGCGCGAACTCTTCGATTATGCTTTCCGCGAATATGCCCGCCGCTGGGCTTTCAAGCATCCGACTCCTGCGGATCTGTTCCGTACGATGGAGGATGCCAGTGCTTTCGACCTCGATTGGTTCTGGCGTGGCTGGTACTTTGGTACCGATCCGGTCGACATCTCGATCGACAGTGTGAAGTGGTTCCGCATGGATGATAAAAAGAATGCGTCCGCTTTTGTGCCAAGTGAATTCGAGGCCATCCATAAGGAAAACAACCGCAAGGACAAGACCATGCAGTATGCCGTCGATGCGGACACCTCGCTGCGTGACTTCTATTGGAAGAATCCAGGGGCGGATGCGAAGATGTTCGCGGATGCACAGCAGAAGATGGTGGAAGGGCAGAAGGATACGGAGAATGCAGCCAAGTGGGCGGATAAGCACCTCTATGAACTCACATTTTCCAACAAGGGAGGAATGATCATGCCGGTGATCATTGAGTGGACCTTCAAGGATGGCAGCAAAAATGTCGACAGGATCCCCATCACCGCATGGCGCCCGAACGAAAAGCAGTTCAGCAAAGTATTCATGAAAGACAAGGAAGTCGCCGGTATCCGTCTTGATCCGCAGCGTGAGACGGCTGATATCAACGAGGCGAATGGCATGTGGCCCGTGAAAGAAATGCCAAGCAGATTCCAGCTTTTCAAGTCTGGACAGCAGTTCAGCCGTGGTGCAGGTGGCGGTGGAAATGCGATGCAAAAGGCACAGCAAAGCGGCCAGTGATATGCATGATCCATACTAAAAAAGAAAGCCGCTCAGATTGGGCGGCTTTCTTTTTTAGTTTTTTTGCAGATCCTAGAAGCATCATCTTCTTTTCTTGTCGCCTGTCATCTCGATCTCCCTGTTCATCTCCATCATGTCAACGGGTTGTGAGAAATCCCCGAGCAGCCACTGGCTGTAATAATCGGCCATGAGCCAGAAGAAATATTCCGTCATATCACCGAATGCGTGGCGTTGTCCAGGGAGCAGCATGAAGTCGAAGCGTTTGTTTGCCTTGATCAGGGCATTTGCCATGCGGATCGTATTGGCGGGGTGCACGTTGTTGTCCACATCGCCTGTCACAAGCAATAGCCTGCCTTTGAGGTTCTTCGCCAGTTCGGAGTTGCGCTCGATGGCATAGAGGAAACTGGTGTCTCCTTTATCGCTCACCTGCTCTTTCACTCCGTGGTGTTTTTCGCTCCACCAGCGATTGTAGATATTGTTCTCGTGGTTTCCTGCGGAGGATACGGCCACTTTGAAGAAGTCAGGATATACGAGCATTGCTGCTGTTGACATGAACCCACCACCGGAATGGCCGTGAATACCCACACGGTCGATGTCGATGTAATCATACCTGTCCGCCAGTTGTTCGAGTACGGCTTTTTTGTCGGCAAGGCCATAATCCCGAAGGTTTCCGTAGCCATAATTGTGGTACCATTTCGAGCGGGATGGATGTCCGCCTCTGTTGCCCATGGTGACGACAATGAATCCCAGCTGTGCGAGTCTGTCGATGCGGTCCATGCCCCGGGCGAAGGCTTTGTTCACGGCTTCTGTCTGTGGGCCGGGATAGACATACGCGATCACGGGATATTTTTTGGATGAGTCGAAGTCGAATGGTTTGTAGATGACACCGTACAGGTCTGTGATGCCATCATCGGCCTTTGCCTTGAATGTTTCGGGGAATTTGTAACCGGCCTGGATCATTCTTTCCATATCCGTCTTCTCGAGGTCCATGATCTTTCGTCCGTTGGCATCATACAAGGCGGAAGTGGGTATGCTGTTCACGCGGGAATGGTTGTTCACGAAGAATCGGTTGAAGTCGTCCATGGACACGGCGTGGTCAGCATCTCCGGCGTTCAGCAAACGAGTGTTCGATCCGTCGAGGCCGGTGCGATAGAGGTGCAGATAGTAAGGGTCCTCTCCGGTCTCCCTGCCATTAGCCGTGAAGTA
>JBIKIB010000374.1:0-3838 GCA_044361845.1 Chitinophagaceae bacterium
AAATATCATTAACTTAGTATTAACTATCAAGTATTGATATTTTAAAATAACTCTCCTATTTTTGTCTTGTTGCGGGGGCGTCCTCCATGCCTGATCAAGAGGCAACCGCGCTTTACACTACGGCTGATGACGAGCCACATGCAGCTAACGCCCCCGCAACATCATAAACCAAGATGATATGAACAGATTCCAGCCCGTGACACTCGATGAAGTGATGGAAGCCTACCGGTTCCTGGTGGAGAAAGGACGTGCCAAAGTGCGCGTTCCTGCCGGATTTCGTGGCATGGCGGGTATGGATGATCCCTCTGTCGTGTCCCTGCTGCCGGTCGGCCGCGACGGCATGACGACCGTGCAGGTCGAACGCAGTCCCGAAGCCAAGTTGCGCTTCTGTGCAGAAGTAGTACGCCTTTTCAATGAAGATGACCGGGTCAGCGGTATCCCTAAGTTCCGACTCAAGCGATTCTCGATCCAGGAACGCAAGGAAAAACGCGGGGATCAGGAAAAGATCCGACGCACGGTGCTGCTTTGTCTGCGCGACCAGGTGGCGATGCGCGTCCTCCTGAACCGCATCAAGCAGACTGACCTGGTAGAAGGGAATTGGAATGACATGTTCGGACAGGTCGCGGCGATCCATGCCGACCTGCGCGGACGACATGCCATGCCGGTCATCATCAAGACCGACATCTCCGAGTTTCATCCCTCCGTGGATCGTTCCCTGCTGATCGAGCTGTTGAAGACCCGCACGGGTGATCGGTTTGATGAACGCACCCTCGGTTGCCTCGCTTATGCGATCGCCGGCCACCCTTCGGCGGAGGAAGTGCCGGGACTGCCGCTCGGGCTTTCGGTATCGGTCATCCTGGCCGAATTCTATGCACAGCAGATGGATCTTCCATGCCTTATTCCCGGCGTCTCGGTGTATAGATATGCGGATGACATCGTCTTGATAGCAGCGCCAGGTACCGACCCGGCGATGATCCTTCAGCGACTCGACGATCGGTTTGCGGCTTTTCGGCTGCGTCGAAATCCGGCTAAGACGAAAGTGATATTGGACGGTGTATTCGATTACCTTGGTGTGGATTTCAACGGAACCACCGTGTCGATCAATGAAACGCGGGTGCGTCGCTGGTCGACATCCGTCTGGGCGGAGGTGGAGAAAGATATTGAATCCCACCGCGTCGTGGCCGCTTTGGCTCAGGATAAGCAGGCGCCCGACCGCCAGCTGCTGATCCGAAATGCCTTCAAGGAATATAAACGCGGCAGCCGCAGCAGCTATTGGAAATTCGTTCAGCGCGTGCGTGCGCTGAATCCTCCAGATGCCATGGTGGAAGTCGCATAAATCAATAGTGTATGCTTTTATTATTACCCAATTTCGAGGATGCGGAGTTTTCCGATTTCGAGTTCCGACAAATTGGATTGAGGACCTTGTTGACTGATTTGGGAACCGGCCATGCCGCAAGAACCGATAAGACTCCGGTTTTTCGGGATCCTTACAGCCATATGCATGACGAAGCGCCGGTCGCACTGCTGCGCATGGGGCATTTCCGGGAAGAAGATGATGCCATCGATTGGGATGCCGTATCCGCAGATCTGCAGCAGTCGATCGAATATCAGGAAAAGGAGGTGGTCGAAAGGAGATTGATCCTGCAAGCGGATGATCTATTGCTCAGTCTGAGGGGGCAGCCCCGTGTGATCCGGATCAGTGGGTCGTCACTGGATGCCATGCCTGAAGCACTCGCCCAGCGAGGGTTTCGGCTTGCCCCCAATAATAATTTTATCCTGATCAGGTCGCACCCGCAACTGGTGCAAGTGCCTTTTTTGCATCTGCTTTTACAGGTGCTGCTGGAACATGTTTTGGAGGCTTGGCATGCCGTGCTGGCTGAGCGGCCCATATCATCTTCCATCGGTACATACCTGCAACAGAAATATGAAGAACGAACAGGTAGCTCCAAGTCACCGGGTTATCCGATCGGGACCCGTGAGCTCAAAGCCCTGGTGCTCAGTATTCCAACCGATCAAACCGCACAGATGAAACTGGTTGATCATTATCGGCAGATCCGGGACGAGGAGTTGATGATAAAAAAGCGCATGCGAAATTTTCACTCCAGACTCACATATTTAACCAACCCAAACATAATGCCATGATAGAAATTCTAGATGCGCCGGATAGAATGATCAACGATCGGCAACGGCTTGAACAAGTCAGGGAAAAATATCTCCACCTGGCATGCCCGGCCCTCACCGGTAAGCCGGAAGGTCATGCTTTTCAAGCACTGCAGGATGTCTTCGATATCCCCGCTTTCGAGAGCTATTGCGCCCGCGTGAACCAAGCCGTGGACATCGGCAGCCTCTGGCCCCAGCGCTACGTGTCGCTGCTGCCGGTGCCGCCGTATCCGAAGACGCCCGACTGGTATGCGATCTTCACCGATATGTTCCGGGTGCATTACATGAAGGACCAGTCCTACACCATTCTGGTATTGCTCGATGCCGGCGTGTACCCCGATACGGTGTTCATTCGGAAGGAGTTGGTGCGTGCCGGTATGGATTATCCCGCCCCGCGCGACCGGAAAAAGCCTTTCACTTATTTCCACGCGGAAGACTGACAAGCGCAAAAGATTCCTCATCAAACCCTGCGACACATATGAACACACACATCATCCACGGCTCAGACATTCCCAAGACACTGGTCTCTGACACCGCGAAACGCCTGGCATCCGAGCCTGGCATCCTCAAATTCACCTTCCACACCGTGGATGACCGCCACTTGGAGCGGAAAGTTGAGATCCCGCTGCAAGACCTGTTCGACGCAGGCCGTCGGTTCAGGGAAGCCAAACGAATCCCCAAGGAAGAATTCGTGATCACCCTCACGGAATCCGCCAATGCGCAGAATTTCTACGCGTCGCTGAATCCTGCGGATACCCGAACGGGATTCGTGCATGCCGGCGAATGGAATGAGTACATCGAGTGCGAACCGGAATTGCCGATAGCCTTCACGATCGTCAATCTGCTGGTGGCCTACCATACCTGCCCGACCTTCGAACAGATGAGCGATTTCCTGCACCACAGGCCCATCGGCTGTGCGAACGATCTCTGCAACAACAAGCGCGAAGTGATCTTCAAGCTGAGGACCGGAGACATCTGTACGCGGTGCGTAGAGGCCATGCAGCGCAGCGGCTGGTCGGACCTCGGGATCGATCATGCGATGCGGATCATGTCAACCCTATCGACCGACATGCGCTTCAATAGGTATTTCCAGCCCGTGATGGAGCCTAGTGGCATTCATGTCGATATGGACGAAGCGGCGCTCATCCTTCCGGATTATGACTTGCTGAATATCCCCCTGCAGCCCTTGGACCTGGCCTTTTATGTATTTTACCTGAGATATACAGGTGAAGACGGACTTTACCAGATCGCTTTCGAGCAGGATTGGGCACATAAAGCGCTTTTTGAGATCTACCGGAAACTGCGTCCCTTGAGTGAGAACGACAGGGAATTGATGCTAAGTGCCAAGACGTTTTCGAATCTTCAGGTCCGTGAACAATCCAGATCCCGGATCAAGCGGAATTTTATTTCCGTACTCGGGCCGCGGCTCGCAAAACCCTACCTCATCGAAGGTGCCCGCGGCAAACCCACCCGCACGGGCATCCCAATATCCAAAGTGAAGGTGGTGAATTTTGCACATTGGGCGAACCTCCCGGAAAGACCCTGACCCTTGCCCTTAGGGGCGATGAACATTCATATTTATTTTTATTCGCTCATTGCAAATAGGTGGCAACACCCCATACGATCATTGCTCTATGATGAATACACTGACCGATATTCACAGAATGTTCGCCGAGTC
>JBIKIB010000375.1:0-3820 GCA_044361845.1 Chitinophagaceae bacterium
GATGTCGGAAATGGCCACACCCAATCCGTAACCGATGCGGCTGCCATTGATGCCGGCTTCGCGCGTGATATCCCTGAAACGGGTATGCTTATCACCGGAGGCATCCTGGATTTTTTCATTCCTATACAATCGCTGGCCTGCAAGGGAATCATAGGTGCCAGAAAAATATGTCCGTGGCCTGTAGTTCCCATCGTGGTTAACGGAATGATTCAGTAAGAACATGTCAAGATCGCCATCTCCATCATGATCAAAAAATGCTGCATGTGTGCTGAATCCGGAGAAATCCAGTCCATACGCCCCGGCCTCCTCGGCATATCTGGGGATCCCATTTTCATCAATGCCTTTACAGACCAATAACTGGTTTTTTGCTTTCAGCACTTTAAATTGACCGACCTGGCAAATGTATATGTCAAGCATCCCATCACTATTGATATCCACAATGGATACCCCGGTACTCCATGAGCTGTCCCGGGGAATATCCGCTGCATCACTCACATCTTCAAATCGAAGATCACCCCTGTTGATGTATAATCTGTTCCGCTTTTGACTCGATGCAAAAAAGAGATCGACCAGTCCGTCATTGTTCAGATCACCGGCTCCTACTCCGGATCCGTTATAGAAATACATGTACGAGAAAAGATTGAAGTTGGGCGTAGGAGTGAGCACGTTGCTGAAATCCAGGCCTGTCTTTGTGTGGTCTAAAACAGTGAAAGGAGAATCATTCGTCGACAGATCCCTACAGGACCATACGATGACGGAGAGGAACAGCAGGCAAAGTCTTGACATTGTCTTCATCATTAGACCCTCATTTTTTATCAGCAGCGATCGATTCCCTTACACCTGACGAAACCTGTTGATACATGACAGGGATTTCACTGTTCTGTGTAAAGACAAAACAATTCTTTTCCCGGAAACGAATGGGTTGGATACTCTTTACCTGACCGTTGATGCTGATACCCGATCGGGATGGGTGAACGACATTAAAAACTCCCTTTCCGTCATTGAGGGAAAGGTTTCCGTAGGATGCATCTATGCGGCAGAATTGAGGAAGAAGATCGAAGAAATTACCCGCTGTCAACAAGTCGGGATAACCATCAGCATTCATATCCACTAAGGTGATTGCATGCAGGGATGACAGCTGTAGTGCATCCGGCAATCGCTCCAATGTAAATCTTCCCTTGCCGTCGTTGCGTGCAATACATGATGAAGCCATATCCACCTTCAACATTGCCGCTTTATCCAAAACATCTCCGAAGAGGTCATCTATACTCTTGTTCGCGTAGTCCTTGTTTTTCAAATTTGATTTCTTCAAACCGGGTAATTGTTCAACCATGTCTTTTTTCATGAATACGGGCATGTCCCGATCCCCTATCCGTTGCGTCAGGATTTTGTCAATCGTACCATTCTGGTCGAAATCATGTATCCATAATTTCACCGGATGATCCCTATCAGGTCGGAGGTAGAAGTTCTCTCCAAGATTGCCGAGTATGAGATCATTATCCCCATCCATGTCAATATCCTGAACAACGACACGTTGCCACCACCCGTGAAAAGTCTCTAACCCGGTGTTGATCTCCTCGAATCTCTTTCCTGTGTACCGGTAGATCCGGGGATATGTCCATTCTCCTACAAGGATGATCTCGTTGGTCCGATCACCATCGATATCTTTCCATGCGGCGGATGTGAGCATGCCTGCCAACTTAAGAAAAGGAGCGACCTGTTCGGTGACATCATTGAAAATCCCATCAGCTGTTTGCATGAAAAGTGAACTCTCCGGAATTTGACCATATTGTTGAGGGACGCTTCTGTTCCCGATCAGCAGATCCATCCTTCCATCTGCATTGAAATCAAGAGGGATGATGGTACCGCAATTAAGGTGAGAGACGGGAAAAGCTCCTCTTTTCAACTTAAAATCGCCGGTGCCATCATTTATGAACAGATGATTCTGATAGTCCTCCGATGTTGCCGGTGCGAAATTACCTCCGCCACCAGTGAAAAGATCCTGATCGCCATCACCGTCATGATCAAAAAAGAAGGCGGTATTGACATCATTAAAAGAAAATTGTTCGAAATCTTTTACGGACTTCTTTTGAAAGCCGTTGTTTTTCTGAAGGTATAACTGACCTGGTTGTTGTTTGGAACCGCTGATGTAGAGGTCATCCTTCCCATCGCCATTAACATCTGCTACAGCTGCAGCGGGCCCGAGTTTGGAGAGCATGAATGGAATATTTCTCTCCGTATGAAAATCCACATACTCATCCTCCGATTGCGTTTCCAATCCTGCTTCGATGACAGTGAAAAACGGATCACTTACTGCATCTTGCCTATACGCATGCGGCCGGATTATGACCTTTTTGCGATCCACCATATGATGGATACCCGTTTGAGGGCTGATCAGGGTTGTGACCATTCTGTCAGGCCATATGACCTGGATGGAGTCGGGCTTTCGTCCACCCAGTCCAATGGTTTGGCGATATTCCACTGAAGACTGAAATCCTCGACTTGGGATGATCTCCCTGAGTAGGATCTGATCTCCCACGAATGTTCGAATGGTACTTCCGATGGCAAATGGATTTTGTCCCTGATACGTCAATGTCAGGGATATATGTCCATTCTGCCCTGAAGTTGATACTGCATTATTCCGATAAACCATCGCTTGCTGATTGACATTACTGATGATCAGATCAAGGTCTCCATCATGGTCAAGATCCGCGTAGGATGCTCCATTGGAAAAAGATGGTTTGTCAAGTCCCCATGTTAGACTTTCATCGGTGAACCGTAAACCGCCCAGATTTCGGAATGCTTTATTCGGTATTGGGATCGAGGGCATCTTGTCGATCACTTTTCCCACCTCCTCCTTCATTCCTTTTGCGGTCATTTGCTTCACAACGTCATTGGCAAAAAAGTCTATGAAGTCCTGATCTGTCACATCCCGATAAATACCATTGCACACGATGATATCGGAAAGGGCGTCGTTGTCCGCGTCAAATATCAGAGCACCCCAGCTCCAGTCACTGGCGGCGACACCGCTGTAAAAGGCAGTCTCCAGGAACTTGCCTTGTCCGTTATTGACTTGCAGGGCATTCTGTGTAAACTGATTGTAAAAGCCTGACTTTCGTTTGATGTCAAAGACCTCATATCCCTCGAAGGTGGTGTTGGTCTTGAGGCGATAGTCATCTCCCGGCAACATGTCCGTCGTAAAAATATCGGGTCTGCCATCATTGTTGATATCCTGAATATCCGCCCCCATTGATGAAAAGCTGATATGCTGCATACGCTGTTCCAGTTCATCCCTGAAACGTCCATCCTGCTGGTTGATATACAAATAGTCCTTCTCGAAAAAATCATTTGACACATAAATATCCGGGTATCCGTCCTCATTGACATCGCCAACGGTCACTCCCAATCCGAAGCTGATGATGCTGCCAAAGATGCCGGCCTCTTTGTTCACCTCGCGAAATCTACCCTGTTCATTCCGGTAAAGATGATCACCGCCACCCTTAAGAAATGGCGGGTAACCGGATGCGCTGTCGGGTATGGAACGCATATTGGCATAATTGAGGGTATTGACCGGAATGGGGCTGTTATTCACCAGAAAGCAGTCAAGATCTCCATCAAGGTCGTAATCGAAAAAAGATGCCTGTGTGGAATACCCGTCATTATCGAGGCCGTATTCTGCGGCTTTATCGGTGAAAGTGAGGTCTTTGTTGTTGATGAAAAGCTGGTTTTTCCGTAGTGCTTTATCCAGCATGTTACCGGCATTACAAACATAGATGTCAAGCCATCCGTCGGCGTTGATATCTGCAAAAACAACACCTGT
>JBIKIB010000376.1:0-3818 GCA_044361845.1 Chitinophagaceae bacterium
CATTGGTCGGTGTGAGTGCCGGGATACCGGTCCTCCTCCAGTTGCTCCATGACTCGATGTCATTGAGGAAAGTAGCTGCCCAGTATTCCTCACCGATGAGGCGCCTTTTATCATTCGTGGAAGCGGCAGCAAAGCCACGACCGGTGATATATGCATCGATATCGGCCTGTGAGCGTGCGAAAGATGCGTCAAAAGCAGACCAGTTCTTGATGGCTGCGTCGACACCTTTCTGAAAATGGGTAGCAGAATTTGTGGTCAGCCATCCGAGTACTGCAGCTTCTGCAGCCATCAGTTCGACTTCGGCATAGGTCTGCAGCATATACGGATCGGACCAATCCATATACTTGATGTTCAGCATGGAGAAGATCCAGCGAGGGGTTGCAGAAGCAGTCCATGCGGCCAGCTCTGTTGGTGTCAGGACGGTCGGCATATTGGCTGTGGTATAACCATTTGGCATACCATTCTGATTGGCAGGCGTGGTATTCCAGGTAGCTGAAGCTTCCGGATTGCCTGTACCACCGGTGACGATCATCAGACGGGGGTCATTGTTGGCTTTCATCCAATTCACGAAAGTGCGGGAGACTTTGCAATCCTTTGAATACTTGTAGGTATTCCAGTACCCGTCGTTCAGACCATTGCGGTTGATACCTTGTGGGCCTTCTGCGAATTTGATATTTGCATTGTCGGCATTTGAAGTGAATGCTCCGTTGTTGTATGCCTCAAGGAATACCGTCCTGGCAGTGGTTGCATCCACATTACTCATCCTGAGTGCGACGCGCATCAGGAGGGAGTTCGCGAATTTCTTCCACTTTGCGATATCGCCGCCGTATACGAAATCCTGAGAACCCAGCGATTTGGCAGATGCACTGAACTTATCACGGGCAGCTTTGATGTCACGCACCAGGAAGCCGTATATATCCTTCTGGTTGTCATACTTCGGGAACCAATTCTCCTCCGCTTCCAGGCCACGTCCGGCCTGCTCATAAGGAACATCCCCGTAGAGGTCCGTCATGCGGTGCAGGTCAAATGCACGCAGCAGCGTAGAAGCCGCCCATACATTTGCCATGCTTGCATCATCTTTCGTCTTGCTGATGGCATTGGAGAACAACTTGATCACATCCGTATAATGACGCTCCATATAAGCACCACTGTACTGAGCGCTGTAGAAATACTTATCTCCACTGAAATAACCCGATGTGGATGCGGTATGCTGGATCATCGTCGCAGCATAGAGCATGTTGGCACGGGTATTCTCGTACTCACCTGCGATGCGCAGGGTTGCGAGGGAGAAAAGATAGGTCTGATCCATGTCAGAAACAGAGTTCTGATCGATGTTCAGGTCGGCGAGCTTTTCCTTGTCACAGGATGACAAAGACAGCAGTACCGATAACGAAACGGTTGCTATTTTAAGAATTTGCTTCATAATATTCATTTTTTAAATGCAGCTGATCAGAAGTTCACGGAAAGATTCACACCGATACTGCGTGTCTGCGGCATGGCGAAAAATTCCAGGCCTTGTGAAGAACCAGAAACAGTGTACGCGGATTCCGGATCGATGTTCGGTACGTTCGACCACAACATCAATAGGTTGCGACCTACGATGGATAAGGAAGCGGACTCAAACGGAGTCTTCTTGAGCATTGTCGCAGGCATGGTGTAACCCAAAGACATTTGGCGAAGGCGTCCAAAAGAAGCGTCATATACCATGTTTTGTGTCACATTAGCATAGTTCTGATAGTAGTTGTCGATGTTCGCAACCGGGATCGTCCATGTATTTGGAGCACCTGCCGTTGTTACACCCGTTACTTTCAGAGAACCATCACGTCCGGGAAGTGTTCCCTGGTGCAAGCCATAAAAGTAACCGTAGTAGTTCGTTCCGGATACCACGCTTCCACCCTGGCGGAAGTCAACCAACACGTCGAGTTTGAATTGCTTCCATGACAGGATGCTGCTAAGTCCACCTGAAACCGGATGACGACCTTCCGCCAGCACCTCATAACCTGCAGTAGACACAGGATAGCCATCAGCATTGTACATCAGGTTGCCTTTGTCGTCCGTCCGATGCTTGTAGCCGGTGATCATGCCCAAAGGCTGACCAACTACATGCGCGATCCGCTCACGGCGAACCCTTGATTCTTCCAGATTGAGGGTCGTTACCGGCTTACCGGCTGCATTCGTACCCAAGTTGACCACATTGCTGCGGTTGATGGCATAGTTGAATGACAACTCCCACTTGAAGTCTTTTTGCTGGATGACCGTGGCATTCACCATCAGTTCCAGTCCCTTGTTGGTCAACTCACCAATATTGATAAGGGTTGAACCATAACCGGATGTAGAGGAAATACCGGCTGCAAGGATATCGTTGGTTGTGCGCCTGCTATAATAGGCCACATCAAGACCGAACCTGTTCTTCAGGAAACGGAAATCAGCACCGATCTCAAATTCAGTGGACAGGTATGGTTGCAGATTCTGGTTAGGAATGGAACCATTGTTGACCTGGCCGAGGTTTGCACCGAGATGCCCTTGTCCAACCAGACCATAAGTAAGGTTAAGCGCATAAGGATTCGGCGCACCGCCACCGACCTGTGCCCATGAAGCACGTACTTTGGCGAAGTTGATCGCCTCGGGGAGTTTGAATGCGTCGGTCGCAATGAAGCTCGCACCCACTGAAGGATACAGCAGGGTATTATTATTTGAGGATAGGGTCGAGAACTGATCCTGGCGGACGGTACCATTCAGGAAAAGGAAGTTCTTGTAGCCCACGTTGGCCTGTGCAAACACGGAGTTGATCCCGAGTTCGGAGAAGCCGTAAGAGAATGAAGGCGCTGCCACATTCCTTACGCTGTGTACAAAGGGAACGACCAGGATGTCGCCGCCACCGCCTTTTGACTCGCTGGAACGACGCATGCGGTTACCGCCCAAAAGGACGTCCACGTTGAAGTCAGAGAAGGTCTTGGTGGCACCAACGAAAAGGTCGAGGTTGTCTTCACGCAGTGTGGTGAAGCTCTCGAAGAAGTCACCCCGGGGTTTGAAGGCTGTACCATAACCCGTGTAACTCGCATCATCACGGCTCAGGAAGTCTGTACCCGCACGACCCTGCACATACAACCAGTCAAGGATGTTGTACTTAAGCGATACGTTTCCGAGGAAACGATCCGTCTGATCGAGACGGCTAAAATTATAGGCACCCCAATATGGATTGGTCTGGAATACATTCGCCTGATAGCCGAGCTCATTTCCATTCTCCGCTGCTCCTCTGCCGTCGGTGCCCTGTATGGCAGAAAGCGGGAGGGTATTGGGGAACATGAAGATCGAGAAATTGCTGTTACCCGGTGAGTCTGACAGGCGCGGCCTGTTCTTGGCTTTCTGACGGGTATACTGTCCGGAAACCGAAAGGGTGAATTTCTTCAGTACACTGTTGATATTCCAGTTGAAGTTCTGGCGGTTGAACGTAGCGTTTGGCATGATATCCTTGTTCGAAAGGTCGGACACACCGAAACGATAGTTGCCATTCTGATTGCCACCGGAGAAGGCAACAGAGTTGTTCACCGACATACCTGTGCGGTAGAAGCTGTTCAGATTCACTCCGTTATGGGAATATGGCCTGCTCTTACCGTCAAAGTTGATGACAGAGGAACCATCAAATTTCTGCCCCCATGCACCCTGGCCGATGTCAAACGCATCAGATGCGAGTGTCGGCTTCTGGCCATCTCGTCCTACACCATACTGTTTTTGGAAGTCCGTGTAGTCAATGGCCTGATCCCAGGTCACGTTAGAATTAACAGAGATACCCACACCCTTGCGGGCTTTACCGGTCT
>JBIKIB010000377.1:0-3814 GCA_044361845.1 Chitinophagaceae bacterium
TTGATTTCATTGACAGAAAATATGACGTACTGGTCTGCACCAACATCGTGGAGAGTGGTGTGGATATCCCAAATGTGAACACGATCATTGTGAACAATGCACATCAGTTCGGGCTGAGTGACCTGCATCAGCTGCGCGGCCGGGTAGGGCGAAGTAACAGAAAGGCATTCTGCTATCTGCTCGCACCGCCGATGAGTATATTGCCATCTGATTCCCGCAAGCGTTTGCAGACATTGGAGCAGCACAGTGAACTCGGGAGTGGTTTCCAGATCGCCATGCGCGACCTCGATATCCGGGGTGCAGGCAATATGCTTGGAGGAGAACAAAGTGGTTTCATGGTCGAGATCGGATTTGAGATGTACCAAAAGATCCTCGACGAGGCGATACGGGAACTGAAGCGCACCGAGTTCAGGGATGTCTTCAAAGAGGAGATAAGCAGGGAGGATGATTTCGTGAAGGATTGTACCATCGACACAGATCTTGAGATCCTCATACCGGATGACTATGTCGAGAGCATCACAGAGCGACTTACCCTATATTACAGGCTCGACAACCTGGCAGATGAAGAGGAACTGCAGGCATTTCATCAGGAATTGTCTGACAGGTTCGGTCCGGTACCTGCCCGTGTTGAAAGCTTGTTCACCACGGTCAGATGCAGAAAGCTGGGTGTTGAACTTGGCTTTGAACGCATGACCCTGAAGTTGGATACCCTCCGTTGCTATTTTGTGAATAATCCCGAATCGCCGTATTTCGAATCCCGTATTTTCAAGACCATCCTTGAATTCATTCAGACGGTAACGAACAAGGGTCGCTTGAAGCAGGTGGGAAAGAATTTCATGATCGTATTCGAGGATATGAAAGATATGGAGGCTGTCCACAAGCTGCTGAAACACATGCAACAGGCCCTTCCGAAAGAACCGCAGACTTTACTTTAATCGCATTGTCGTGTTTTCAAAAAGCCAGGGGTGCGATCCTTTCATTTTTACAAAACCTCTTTAACCTGCTGCAACGACCTGTTTTCCTTTATCAGTACAGGGGTTTTCTGTTCATCAAGCAAATGCATTCCCGATGATTTTTATTGAGGAATAAGTTATTTTCAATAAAAATATCTCATGTCTGGATCAAATGGTAATAGTGATCTTTTAGGGAAAGAAATCACTCCATCGTATAGACCTGATGGTGATGAGCGCACAATTGCGATCTTAGTCCATGTGCTGTCCATTTTTTTTTGGATCATCCCGGCACTCGTGATCTATCTGGTAAAGAAGGATGAATCAACTTTTATTGCGGACCATGCTCGTGAGGCCCTGAACTTTCAGATAACCCTTTCACTGCTCTATGTGGCGTTGGTGATCTCGGTCATTGGGTGGGTATTCCTGTGGGTACCTTGGTTGATCCAACTGGTTTGTTGCATCGTTGGTGCTATCAGGGCGAGTGACCTGAAATTGTACAGGTATCCTATGAACTGGAGGATAGTGAAGTAGGGTTTGTAAGCTTGTGTAAATCCCTTCAGCGAGCCGGCCAGCGCGCTGAAGGGATTTGTTACGATGCTTACAGTTCTCTTATCCAAATATTCCTGAAGGCCGTGGGATTCCCATGGTCTTGCAGGTATATCGGCTCTTTTTCTCCGTGTTTTTTATAGACGGGAGCACCCACGTATTCAGAGCCTCCCCAGATGGTGGCATTGTTCTGCACCAATACGCCGTTGTGGATGACCGTGATGGTTGCCTGTGATTTCACGCGGCCATCTTGGTAGAATCGAGGTGCTATGAAAATGATATCATAGGTCTGCCATTCACCCGGTGGCCTGGAGGCATTGGCGAGGGGTGGCAATTGTTTATAGATGCTGCCTACCTGTCCGTTCACGTAGGTTTTGTTATTGTAATTGTCCAGTATCTGCAGCTCATACCGATCCATCAGGTATACGCCGCTGTTGCCTCTTCCCTGGCCATCTCCTTTCACTTCGGCAGGGGTGCGAAATTCTACATGCAACTGGCAATCCCCGAAGGCGAGTTTTGTTCGGATGCCTCCACTGCCCCCTTTAACGACCATTGCACCGTTTTCTAAAGTCCATGCGATGGGTGAGTTCTTTTCCGATTTCCATTGAGTGAAATCTTTTCCGTTGAAGAGGATGATCGCATCACTGGGTGGATCCTGTGCAGTTCTTCCCGGAGTCACGACCGGTGCTGCCGGTTCGTAGTACTCGCTGAGTTTAGGGTCGCCTTTGGAACGATTTATTTCCTGTGCGCATAGCGGTTGGAATGACAAAACAAACACCGCAGCAAAGAGATGACGCTTCATATTCATATTTTCGGAAGTTTAAAATTATTGTGGTAAACGGGTTTGATGAGTTTATTCGCATCCGGGTCCAGGAAGAGGCGTTTTTCCTTATCCCAAAGTAGTTTTTTACCGGTTTTGTAGGCGATGTTGCCCATCTGGCATACTTCAGCAACCGTGGCACCGGCTTCGATGGGTGCTGCGAGGGATCGATGGTCGCCAGACTTGATCGCTTCTATGAAGTTCCGGGTGTGATTAGCCAATCCGTCATCCGATCTTTTCACGGCTTCAACGACTTCTTTATTGCCCTCATCCGGTATTACCTGCCATCCACCCCGGTCGAGTACAAGGGTGGCATTGTTGCCGATATATGCGATGCCGTGATCTCGTCCGTAATTGCCATTCTTGATGGCTTGTGCATGTTCCCAAAGGAGGATGAAATTTCCGAAATCATAGACGGTGGCGAGTGTGTCAGGCGTCTCTGCCGCATCATCCGGATAGGCCATTTTACCTCCTGAAGCCATGATGGAGATGGGGTCTTTGGCATTCATTCCCAAAAGGGCATAATCCACCAGATGGACTCCCCAGTCAGTCATCAGTCCACCTGCATAATCCCAGAACCATCTGAAATTGAAATGGAACCTGTTTTCGTTGAATGCTCTTTTCTGCGCAGGACCCAGCCAGCGATCATAATCCACACCGGCGGGAGGCAAGCTATCCGGCTTCACAGGGATATTCTTCATCCATCCCTGATAGGCCCATGTTTTTACCATGCGTATCTTGCCTAATTTCCCGCTTTGTATGTATTCCTGTGCTGATTTGAAATGTGCATTGCTGCGTTGCCACTGACCGACCTGAACGGCACGGCCATATTTTTTTTGTGCCGCCACCATGATCCTCACTTCCTCTATGGAGTTGCCGGCGGGCTTTTCCACATACACATGTTTACCTGCCTGACAAGCTTCGACCATCTGAAGGCAATGCCAATGGTCCGGGGTACCGATGATCACAGCATCTACATTCTTGTCTTCCAGTAATGCCCTGTGGTCAGCATAGGTGGCAGCTTTGGTATTATACTGCTTTTCCAATTCGGCCGATCGTTTCTGGAGCACGCTGCTATCGACATCGCAAAGTGCCGTGCATACGACATCAGGATTTGCCTTGAGCATCGCTTTCAGGACGGACCACCCCATTCCGTTGATGCCGATGGCACCGATGCGGACCTTGTCAGCAAGATGCCCCCTCGTGAGATTTTGGTGTAATGTTCCCGGCATAGCGGAGGTCAAACCCCATCCGGCGGAGAGCATCGCTGTATGTTGCAGGAATCGGCGTCTGGAATCACTCATATGGCTTTTTTAAGTATGTAAGCGAGTAACTAAATTAACCGATTTGTTTCAGAAATTCCAAGCCACATATATCAACGGATCAATTGCAGCGTACCCTTCCTGACCATCGTCCTCCCCGAGCTGTCGCTTCCGCTGGTAGCCCAGATAAAAATGCCTGTGGGGCTGTCTTTTCCGCGCACCCTTCCGTCCCA
>JBIKIB010000378.1:0-3788 GCA_044361845.1 Chitinophagaceae bacterium
TTGAACAGAAATATGTGTTGTACGTGCCATTGAAGTAATGAGGCAATGACGGATCCACTCAGATCCGCTGGCTGACAGGCCACTCTATCCCGCCGGAGATCCACTGCCATTCATCTGAGCAAGGGGTAGCAGGTCGGATGAACTCCACGTGATGATCTACGGCAGGAAAATAGATCATTCCAGACGTGTTATCGTCTGGTTTTGAGCCTTTCCACCATTTCCCTCTTCCAGGAGGCGAAATCCCCTTCGAGGATATGTTTCCTGGCCTCCCCCATGAGCCACAGATAGAATGCCAGGTTATGGATGCTTGCGATCGTCAGGCCCAGGTATTCCTTGGCCTTCATGAGGTGGCGCAGGTACGACTTCGAGTAGTAGTGGCTTGTGGGGCATGGGATCCCCGTATCGATGGGGGAGAAGTCGAATTCCCATTTCTTGTTGTCGATGTTGACGACCCCTTCTGATGTGAAGAGCATGGCGTTGCGGCCATTGCGGGTGGGCATGACGCAGTCGAACATATCCACGCCGTGTGCGATGCATTCGAGCAGGTCCCAGGGCGTACCGACACCCATCAGGTAGCGCGGCTTTTCGGCCGGTAGTGCTTCGCAGCAGCTTGCTGTGTGTTCATAGATCATCTCCGTCGGCTCTCCGACACTCAGTCCGCCGATCGCGTTGCCCGGTGCGTCTTTCGAGGCGATGTACGCGCAGGATGCCTTCCGCAGGTCGGGGAAGGTGCCGCCCTGGACGATGGGGAAAAGATTTTGCGTGTATCCATAACGGTTATCCGTATCCGAAAACCTTTTGATGCACCGGTCGAGCCAGCGGTGGGTGAGTTCCATCGAATCCCTGACATAGTTGTATTCGCTCGGATAGGGTGGGCATTCATCGAAGGCCATGATGATGTCCGCACCGATGGACCGCTGGATGTCCATGACGGACTCCGGTGTGAAGAGATGCCTCGACCCGTCGATATGGCTTTGAAAGAGCACTCCTTCTTCGGTGATTTTCCGGCTGGCGGCGAGGGAAAAGACCTGGTAGCCACCGCTGTCCGTGAGGATGGGGCGATCCCAGTGGTTGAACGCATGGAGTCCGCCAGCCGCTTCGAGGACTTTAAGGCCCGGCCGCAGGTAAAGATGGTAGGTATTGCCCAGGATGATCTGTGCCTCCACGTCTTCTTTGAGTTGTTGCTGGGTAACGGCTTTGACGCTGCCGGCGGTACCGACGGGCATGAAGATGGGCGTCTGGATGACCCCGTGGTCGGTCGTGATGAGTCCGGCCCGGGCCTTGCTGCCGGTGTCGGTATGCTGTAGGTCGAAGCGCAATCTTGGCATGGGTGCAAGTTACAGATGTTGTTTCGTTGAGGGTTTTTTCCCGCTTCGAAGTTCTGCCTTGCGATTCGTATTTTTGTCCACGCAATGAAAAAGATCGATTGGTACATACTGAAAAAATTCCTCTCGACATTTTTCTACTCCATCATATTGCTCACGGTCATCTCCACGGTGATCGACCTCAGCGAAAGGACAGATGATTTTGCCAAGTCGGGGCTCAGTGGGAAGGAGATCTTCTACCAGTATTATGTGGGATTCATACCGCATATCATGTCTCTATTATTCCCGCTATTTGTCTTCATCTCGGTTATTTTTTTCACTTCCAAGATGGCGAATCTCTCAGAGTTCATCGCCATCCTCGCAAGTGGGGTGAGCCTTCAGCGGATCCTACGGCCCTATCTCATAGGTGGGATCTTTCTGGCATTCTTGCTTTGGTATGGCAACCTGTCGCTGATCCCAAGGGCCAATGACATTCGGGCGACCTTCGATCTCAAATACCTCCGCGGACCCATGACACCGACTTTTTCGAACGCTTATTACATGCGGGTGGATTCCTTCACATACTGCGGGATGCGCTACTATGACACCGTGAGCAAGTCTGGCGGGAATTTTTTCTTACAGACCGTCAGGAAGAACAAGGTCGTGTACAATCTAAGGGCTGACAATATCATGTGGGACACCGCCAAAAAGGACTGGCGCCTGAGCAGTGTACTCGAACGGTATGTCGATAGTCTCGGCGAAAGGGTGACATATTTACCTGAGATGCACCGTACATTCACCTTCAGGCCGGGCGACCTTCGACGGGATGATTTCATGCAGGCGAGGCTGACGACACCGGAATTGCGGCGCATGATCGAACTCGAGAAGCTGCGGGGTTCGGAA
This sequence comes from Chitinophagaceae bacterium, assembly GCA_044361845.1. GTDB lineage: Bacteria > Bacteroidota > Bacteroidia > Chitinophagales > Chitinophagaceae > Pollutibacter. The sequence goes on from JBIKIB010000378.1 coordinate 2,208, forward strand.
TCCGTAAAGGACCTTACCACAGAGGAGGCGAAGCGGACATCCACACCCGTCGCCGTGATCATCCTCACCCTCATCGGCGCCATCATGGCCTGTCGAAAGATCCGAGGTGGCAGTGGTGTGCATCTTGCGGTCGGTATCCTGATCTGCTCGGTATTCATCCTCACGGATCGTTTTTCAACGATATTCGCCACCAAGGGCAATCTGGACCCTTATGTTGCCGCCTGGTTGCCGAACCTTATCTTCGGACTAGTCACGATCTATCTGTATAAAAAAGCCCCAAAGTGATCTCCGACTGCAACTTTGGGAGACTTATCTTGTTATAAATTCTACCTTTACATAACCGCCGGATATGATTTTACTACAGGTGACTTACGGCGTGCAAAGACCATAGGGACCGATCCATCACGAGGATGCATCGAACCTCACCCACAAATCATCAAATCTAAATACGATGGGCATCATTAAAGACAGTTTCAGACTGAAAGCCGATGAGGTTTCTGCGGAGATCAAGGACATCCTCAAAACACATGGCAGCCGTAAGATTGGGGAAGTGACGCTGTCTCAGGTCTACCAGGGGATGAGGGGAATGACCGGCCTTGTCACCGAAACCTCCCTGCTGGATGCCGAGGACGGTATCCGTTTCCGTGGGCATTCGATCCCGGAATTGCAGAAGAGTCTGCCCAAAGCCAAGGGCGGATCGCAGCCATTGCCGGAAGCACTGTTCTACCTGATGTTGATCGGTGAGTTGCCGACGGAGGAGCAGGCTAACCGGGTCACCGACACCTGGCAGCGTCGGTCGCATGTACCAAACCATGTATTTGATACGATAGAATCCCTGCCCTGCAGTGCGCATCCCATGACGCAGTTCGTGGTGGGCATCATGGCCCTGCAAACAGAAAGTAAGTTCTCCAAGAAATACGCGGAGGGCATGTCAAAAAAAGATTATTGGGATGCCACTTTCGACGATGCGATGGATCTGATCGCACGCCTGCCGCGCATCGCTGCTTATATTTATCGCCGAAAGTATAAGAATGGCCAGCATATCCAGCCCGATGGGCTGCTCGACTGGGCCGGAAATTTCGCACATATGATGGGCTATGAGGATGAGAGTTTCAAGGAACTCATGCGCCTGTACATGACGATACATGCTGACCACGAGGGGGGTAATGTGTCCGCACACACGACGCATCTGGTGGGATCCGCGCTGAGTGATCCGTTCCTGAGCTTCGCAGCCGGTATGAACGGACTGGCAGGACCTCTGCATGGCCTTGCCAACCAGGAAGTCATCAAGTGGATCTATGAGATGCGCGAACAGTTGGGTGTCGATCTGCCGTCCAAAGAACAGATAGAGGCCTATGTCCGCAAGACGCTCAGCGATGGTAAGGTCGTTCCCGGCTATGGTCATGCGGTCCTGCGCCGGACCGACCCGCGCTTCACGGCGCAGATGGAGTTCGGACAACAGCACATGCCCGATGACGCCCTTGTACAAACAGTCTGGCGCATATATGAAGTCGTTCCGCCTATCCTGAGCTCCCTTGGAAAGATCAAGAACCCATGGCCCAATGTCGATGCCCACAGCGG
>JBIKIB010000379.1:0-3787 GCA_044361845.1 Chitinophagaceae bacterium
CAATAAGCATTTCATCTCAGGTATAGCCATGCTGGCATGTCCCTTATTGCTTTTCGCACAGGGATCTGTTAGTGGCGAGGCCGGACAGGTAGGCTTCGGCATTGCATCTCCCAATGCATCTGCAAAGTTAGAAGTCTTTGCCACCAACAAAGGGTTTCTGGCACCCAGGGTCAGCCTCACCGGGACATCCGATGTGGCAACCATTGCATCCCCTGCAGTCGGACTGATGGTGTACAATACGGCGACCGCGGGGACGTCTCCCACCAATGTGACTCAGGGGTTCTATTACCACGATGGGACCAAATGGCAGCGGCTCATCAACCAGTATTCGGATGCCACCATTAGTTTCGACAAGGCGACGCCTACCACTTCCGGAGTTGCCTTCACGCCCAGTATCCCCCAAAACGCCGATTATATTTATGTCAGCACGGTGGATGCTAGCCAGTGGACCTGGAATGGTTTGGCTTACGTGGTCTATGCACCCATTGCCGCCACACCCTGGTATACGACGGGCACCACGACCGATGCGGGTGCCAGCAAGACGGCCAATATTTACCGAAGCGGAAAGCTTGGCATCGGGGTCACATCTCCGACCGCCACACTGGAACTGGGCACGGCCAACGGAAGTGTAGCGGGGGAGTTGGTTCTGAATCCAAAGAACACCAGCAACCTGGGCGGCGGATTGCTTATCAAGAAAGCGCTGACGGGCAGTTCCAAAAACTGGGTGATGGAACAGTATATGGGGTTAAGGACGGACCTGCTCAATCCCAGGTTCAGGATCCTTCCTTCCGGCGACGAAACCCTCGGTCTTTCCATCATGGAAAATGGAAAGATGGCGATCAACCCGACACTGGATTACACCAGCCAGTCGGAGACCCTCCTTGTGAACGGAACCACCCGGGTCACGGGATCCATAAATGCTGCGGGTGGTCTATATGCCTCGGCAGGCCTTACAACGGACTACGATGTTTCATCAGGCGCCAGTCTCTCTACGCTCCCGATGACGGATGCCTCCGACCCCAACAGCTGGTGGGATGGCACAAACTACAGGTTCCTTCCGCAGGTAGCAGGCTACTACTATATATCCGCCATCGTTAACTGGCAGGGTAATTCAGGCGCTGCAGGCAACATGAACCTGTACATCTACAAGAACAATACAGATGTCCTGGCCAGTGTTACAGATCAGCTGCCCACAAAATCATCCACTACACAATTGGCTACGACCATAGTGTATCTCAACGGAACCACGGACAACGTGCAGATCCGCGTCTTGAACAACGGAACCAATCCTACCTCGAATCCTGCCATCAAAATCACGGGTGCACAGCACTGGACCAGATTGGATGCGTATAAGATCAATTGACATGGCTTCCTTGCAAAGAACGGTGGACTGTGGAGGCGTGGATAGATCAATCAAATTCAGACCGATCAAACGGAATATATGAGATACTTATCAATATGCCTGCTGACCATGTGGACAATCAATGCCCAGTCGCAGTTTTTCATCAGTTCGGGCGAGATCGTGAAGGTCACAGCTGCAGATGAACTTCATGTACTGGAGCATCTGGAGAACAATTCCACCGTGGATTTTCTCACCTTGAGTGGGGGCAATGCGCAGATGATTAGCGGAACGGGAAGTATCTGGCATTTGAAGGTGGACAAGACGACCGGTACCACAGCCTCCATAACAGGTGGTATGCAGTCAATCTATGGCACGCTGAATCCGTTATCTGGAACATTGGCGGCGGGGGGCTACCTGACACTCAAAAGTTTATCTACCGGCACAGCCAGGGTGGCCGCACATACCACCACCGGTGCGGTGACGGGTACGGTGAAAGTCGAGCGATACATCAACATCAATGGCAAGAACAAGCAGTGGCGGATGCTGGGCTTCCCCTATAGCACCAACCTGCAGATATCGTCCATCACAGGCATGGGGATGGAATTCAGTGCATCCACCAAGACCATGATGTACTATGTGGAGGGCAATGATGACGGCCGATACGGTAATGCCGGTGCGCGCAATGCCGGATATCAGACTTTTTCCTCCACGGCTGACAATATCCAGCCGCTCACAGGGGTGATGGCCTGGTTGTTCGGCCCGACCGGAACCACCGCCAGCGCTTCCGGTACCATGTCAGACAGTATGACGATCCTGTCTTCCGGCACCCTGAATGAGGCGGGCGCCGATGTATCTATCCCACTGTCATATACCTTGAGCAAGGGATGGAACCTGGTCGCAAATCCGTTCGCGTCAAACCTGAACTGGTCCGGTATCACCAAATCGAATGTGGAAGCTTCGCTGTATCGCTGGAATCCACATGCCGCCGACTGGACGGCGCACAACGGCTCAACCGGAACCGGTGCGGCCACCGATGCCATCATCGAAATTGGCACGGCCTTTTTCGTTAGGACGACGGCCGCCAGTCCCTCGCTCACGATCCCGCAGACTGCAAAAACATCCGGGGCAACAGGATTCACGCATTTGTCAAAAGCCCCGTTCCGGCTGGATATCCCGGGGCAGCGTGTACCATCAGGCCTTCCCTTGTCAGGCATCCGCATCTTTTCTTCAGGAACAGGAAACCAGGAACCGGGTGATGTATATCTGGATGTATCGCGCCCCGATGCAAGCTCCGGTTTCGATATCCAATACGATGCCTGGTCCATGGGCCGGAGCTCGGGTGCGGATGTGGCCTTTATAGCGGCTGAAGATCGCTTATTGGAAATGCAATTCGACCGACCCATTTCGGAAGCAGGTAGGGAGAAACGCTATTATCCGCTGCGGGTAACCGGCATTTCGAGCGGATCTGCATCGCTGGCCCTTCGTGCCGAAGGCAACTGGAATCCGCTGAACTCCATCTCCCTGATCGACCACAAGGAAGGTAAGACCCTGCTGATGCGGGGCAATGAACTGCGATATGATTTCCAGCTCGAATCACTGAAAACAGACGGAAGGTTCACCCTGGCGATCAATCACGTGACGCTGGATGCCGACGGACAGTCACCTGTCTTCGACGTGAAATTACTGGGTAACCCGGTGACCGGCGACAGGCTGCAGCTGCTGGTCACGCACCCATCGGCCAATGCCCGCCAATGGCGTGTCATCTCCACCGACGGACAGTTGCTGGGGCGTGGCAATTTCCAGCAGGATGCAGGCATCCAGCACGGCATAACGGTGCCGGCTATGCGAAATGCAGGATCTTACCTTTTACAAGTGGAGATGGACAATGGGGAACTGAAGTCAGTTCCATTCCTTCGTAAATGATCCAAACAGTTGAATAATGAAGCGAATCATCACAATATTGACCCTGCTACTCGCCTTGCAACTGACTTCTCAGGCGCAGGAAGAAGAACTGGGCACGGAAGGCGGTCCTACCCCAAGCGATCTACCCGTCGATGGCGGACTTTCATTCCTGCTGGCAGCCGGCGCTGCTTACGGCAGTAGGCGTTTATGGCAAACAGGCGGGCGGAAAGCAGATTGATGACTGCCCGCTGTTCATCCATCGTAAATGGAATTCCGATCCTGGGACATTTGGGTTTGGAGCACCGAGGGAGCAAGCGATTAAGCCCGGTGAGGTAGTAAGGGAAGTAATGGTGACAGTGTGAATATATGCGTCCTTTTTCGACCCGGTCTTAATGAATTCACCGGTCGGGCAATAGATTTCCCTAAGCAAATTACTATGTTTTGATCATTATCGTTTGACTGAAATCGGGACAAAACTGCCACAACCCTTTCCTGTATTGGATTTCACGCGAAAATAATCCTTGATCGAAGCAAGGGAAAAAG
>JBIKIB010000380.1:0-3772 GCA_044361845.1 Chitinophagaceae bacterium
CCGAATAGCCCGCAGGAAGCGAACAGGACGTGATGCTGCCAAAGGCAGTACCAAAGCCGTCACCATCCTGATCGGGGTAGTATGTCTGCACAGGAAGTCCATCGTCCACCTGCCCGTTGCAATCGTTGTCGATGCCATCGCAGATCTCGGTGGCAGTGGGATTGATGGCTGCATTCGAGTCATCACAATCTGTACCAGTGGCCACATAGCCTGCCGGTGCACTGCAGGACTCCTGCATATTCAACGCATCGCCAAACCCGTCGCCGTCACTGTCGCGGTACCAAATGGTTTTCACCCCATCATCCACCTGCCCGTTGCAATCGTTATCGATGCCATCGCAGATCTCGGTGGCAGTGGGATTGATGGCTGCATTCGAGTCATCACAGTCCGAACTTTTTTCCACATAGCCTGCCGGTGCACTGCAGGACTCCTGCATATTCAACGCATCGCCAAACCCGTCGCCGTCACTGTCGCGGTACCAAATGGTTTTCACCCCTTCGTCCACCTGGCCGTCACAGTCGTTGTCGACGCCATCGCACAACTCGACGGCTCCGGGCTTGACAGATGCATTGTTATCGTCACAATCCTGATCATTGGCCGAATAGCCCGCAGGAAGCGAACAGGACGTGATGCTGCCAAAGGCAGTACCAAAGCCGTCACCATCCTGATCGGGGTAGTATGTCTGCACAGGAAGTCCATCGTCCACCTGCCCGTTGCAATCGTTATCGATGCCATCGCAGATCTCGGTGGCAGTGGGATTGATGGCTGCATTAGAGTCATCGCAGTCTCCGGCATTGCTGACATATCCGGCAGATGGTCCGGAACAACTCTGCTGGCTGATGAGAGGATCCCCAAATCCGTCACCATCATCATCCAGGTAATAGGTTTGCGGGATGATATCCTCATCTACTATTCCATCACAGTCATTATCGATCCCGTCGCATAATTCAGGTGCACCAGGATACACCAGTGACTTTGTATCATCACAGTCCGTATTGTTTGACACATAACCCGCAGGGGCGACACATACCAACACTTGCTGGTTCGGATCCCCAAATCCGTCGTTATCAGCATCCTTGAAAAAAACATTGATGCACGTAGCTGATATAGACCATAAATCGTTCAGCCGGCCAATATTACTCTCAGAATATCCATCACCGCCGAATACCCAAAGCTTTCCCACACCATCATACCAAAAAGCAGCATCAGACCTTGATCCCGGGGCAAGTGAATCAGCAGGCACACCCAAGGTTCCGTATACACCATAGTTATTCCTGGTGGAATCACCATGGATCCATGTCCATTCGTTCGAATTCGGATCGTATCGCCACAGGTCATTAAGAAATCCGAGGGGCCCTGACTGCGGGTATCCATAGCCTCCCAATAGCCATAATAATCCATTGCCATTGGTGACACTGACACAGGATGACCTTGCACCGGGCTTATTACTTGCAGAGGTCAAACCCTGGGTACCATAAACGCCTGACTCATTCCTTGTTTTGTCGCCTTTGAACCATGTCCAGTTATTGGAGACAGGATCATATCGCCACATATCGTTCAGGTATCCTTGTGCACCGGTTTCCGGTAAGCCATAACCACCGAATAGCCAGAGTCGTCCGGCTGCATCCGCCCAACTGGTGGATTCTTCCCTTGATCCGGGAGTATTTCCCGTTGCAGGGATACCCATGGACCCGTATATACCGTTTAGATTACGCAGTTTGGAACCCTTCACCCATGTCCACTGACCATTGACGGGATCGTACTTCCAGATATCATTCAATTTCCCCTGTGCCCCGCTCTCCGGTAGACCTTCTCCGCCGAATAGCCACAGATAGCCGGCAGCATCCTTCCAGGCTGTTGCACCACTTCGCGCCCCCGGGTTGTTGAGTGTACTTGGAGTTCCCTGAATGCCATAGATGCCATGTTCATTGATGGCATTATCACCAGCGACCCAGGTCCACATATTTGTCAAACGATCATAAGACCATAGATCGCTCAGTAACCCGGCAGGCCCCCCTGCTGCATACCCAAAGCCACCGAACATCCACAACTTACCGGTAGCATCCGTCCAGCTGATGGCGGCACGCCTTGCGCCGGGTTTATTGGTGGGAGAGGCCGTGCCTTTGATGCCATAGACGCCAAGCTGGTCACGAATATTATCACCACCCATCCATGTCCATGTATTCGTAGGACGATCATATTTCCAGAGGTCGTTCAGTAAACCGGTAGCAGTAAGGGTAGAATATCCATCACCCCCGAAAAGCCATAGAACACCGTCAGGATCCGTCCATGTGACCGAAGCAAATCGGGAGCCGGGATCATTCAGAAAAGAAGGAACCCCTATGGTACCATAGATACCATTCAGATTTCTTGAGTTGCTACCCCTTATCCAGGCCCATTGTGCCGATGTTTGAGCGTAACTAAGGATTAATAAACACCATAGTGTAATGATTTTTTTCATGATGATCTGTTTTAGACAAGCATTGGAGATCGGGACAAGGGTATCCTGTCCGGTTCAGGGATCGGGTATGAGGCCTCACCAAAATGAGGGCATAATGATCCATTTCACCAAATGGCAACGGGTGGGTGATGAAAAAAATGAACGGTTCTCACCAAAGCCTGGTGGCGGCAGAGGTCCTCAGGAATCTGTTGATAACAGGGATCTTTTCATCCTGAATGATAATTGAGCCATGATGATGATGTACCTGAAGGTTTGGAACCTGACGTGGGGTGTTTGCGCTTTGACGCAACTTTGTCTTGGTGCGATGGTAAGTAAGGTGTTTCATGTGAGGTTTTTTTGAGGTAAGCATATGACACGAATTATCCGTGTCCATTAAAGATGGATTACATATCAGGGTACCCGTTTACGTTAGTACTCGTTTACGTAGTACCCGTTTTCACCCATGGCCGGTCAATGAGGGGGAATGAGATGCCATTTGGTCGGACGGTTTGTGAACGGATGTCCGATGGCTTTATCGAAGGGGGGATAATGCGCTTTCGGGTTTACTTGGGTTTTCATGTATATTCCCTTGCTATTGGGAAATGTTCCAGCAATGGCCATTGGTCCATTTCAAGGGTACGGATCAAAGGCGGACATACATATTAACGGGTAGTGTAGGCGAAGTTTATCCCGAAGCGATTGCTTCGGGGGTTACGTCATCAGATCCATAAGGCATATGCGCTGCTCCATACGAGGATTTCACGTTCGACAGGCAACACCTGCAAAAAGGGTATCCGGTCAGACAGATCGTATGGATATCGGTTCGGTCAGATCATCGAATTTCGTTCAAGGTGAGGTTTTTTTCATCGACGGCGGATATGCCATCGCCGATCACATGATCCCCGTTTCCTGAAAAATCATGATCCGCGAATGGCTGCAAGGGCCGATTGGCATTGAGTAAGGTGTGCAGATGCAAGGCCTTATACTCGGATGCTGATAGGCCTGTTGTTTTTCTGAACTGATTCGACAGGTGTGCGACGCTGCTGTAGTTCAGCATCATCGCGATCTCCGTCAGATTGAGGCCGCTGTGCAACAAAAGCTTCTTGACTTTGTCGATTCGTTTGTTGATGATGAACTGGCGCAGACTGACTTTGTTGTACTCGGAGAAAATGTTGGAAAGATAGTTGTAATTGAGGTTCAGCTTTTCACTTAAATATACAGATACTTTCAGATTCGGCCGGTTCTCCCAGTTGTTGACCATATCGGTCACCACATGCGATATGCGCTGTACGAGGATCATCTGATGATCATACACCAACTCATAACCGAGCT
>JBIKIB010000075.1:0-12421 GCA_044361845.1 Chitinophagaceae bacterium
GCACTGGTGAAACAAGTCAGTCTTACCGTAGCATATGCATTGGGTTCAAATAAGAATCGTTGACTGTTCCTCTCTGTAATATTATCTGCAGGGTATCGGCAACATGTCATGCCTGTTTGTAATGATCCCTGACATCTTTGTGTTGATTGAATGAACAGTCATTTTTTCTGATACTTTTGAACATCAACCAACAAAATTTCACATTCAATGAAAAAGTTCACGTTATTGATGATGGTGTTCATCGCAACTTCATCGATCGTCAGTGCACAAAAGTGGAGCGACCTTTCCGCTGAACAGAAACTCATGAAAGCAAAGGATTTCAGGGAGCAGAGCCAACAATACCTGAAAGGGCTGGGTCTGAACCAGGATCAATTGGACGACATGGACAATGTGAACATTTGTTATCTGAGCACACTGGATCGGATCGATCGTTATGGTAAAGATGATGCCGCAAAGAAGCAGTATGCCAAGGCTGCAACCAAGGCTCGTGCCACACAGATGGATGCCATCATGGGGCCCGATAACCGGGCGAAATATCAGCAATACCTGGCTGATAAGATCAAGAACTCACCACTGGCGGCACAACTGCAGTGATCGTGTAGGGTTCACGAAATTTCCTTTCCATCGCAGGGATTTGTCTTTTATTTGAAGATCCTGTGATGGAAAGGATTTTTATTTTCATACATTTTCATCCGGCATACATCCAAAATCCATTTCCTGGTCATTACAAGTGATCAAAGTCAAATGTCAAGATTTTTCTCTTGCGGCATTGGATCCGCTTTTTGTATTTGACTCAACTGCAGCCAGCACCTTCGATCCCATGGCGTCGCCTGACTTTTGCACTGATTTTAATTTTTTCCCGGACAATAGTGTTTAATTTAGTTTCATAATTCCGAAATCATGGATCGAAGGCTGTTAATATTCATTTTTCTATTGGCTTTTGTTACAGGAGGGCAGGCACAGCGAAAATCAGAGCGGAGTCTCCAAACATTCGAAATGTCCACCATTCCCGGAGCCCGTATCGATCCCGGATCTGAGGGCATCCCCAAGGAAATTTATTTCTCTGGTAGACTCGGAGTGTCAGCGGGTGGGCCTTTCATCGCTTGTTCGGCTGGATGGGACGAAGACGGACTGGTGGCGTCCAATTCCGGACTGCGTATATCTACTTCAAGGGATAGCTCGGAATGGTCCGGCTGGACGGATCTCCCCATCGATGGGCATGCCGTTGAAGCCAAGTGGCAGGCATGTACGGAATTGACATTCCTGCCGGCAGGTGCTACATTTTATCGGGTCTTGGTCACGACCAACCGACTCGCAAAAGGACGGGCAATGAAACGCATCCAGTTCAACTTCTTTGATCCCGGACCCACACCGACAACTGAAGTCAACGCTGTTCAGCAGCCTAACGAGCCTGCTGCCTGCCCTTGCGATAAGCCCGGTATCGTCACCCGCACCGGCTGGAGTTGTCCGCAGACAGCCAACCCTGGCTATGGCTACTCGGCCAGTACACATTTGATCGTCCACCACTCAGCAGGTGCGAATACGTCAAGTGATTGGGCGGCCGTGGTTCTCAGCATTTGGAATAGCCATGTCAATACCAATGGATGGGCTGATATCGGATATAATTTTCTGATCGACCCGCAGGGCCGACTCTACGAAGGACGTGGTGGAGGTGATAATGTGACAGGTGCTCATTTTTGTGGGTTCAATGCCGGTACCATGGGAACCTGCATACTTGGAACGTATACGAACTCCAGCATGAGCGATACATCGCGTAAAATGCTGACCAGACTGCTTGCCTGGAAAGCTTGTGGTAGTAATATCAATCCTACCGGTATCAGCTGGCATACGAGTTCTGCCCGAAATCTCAATCATATTTCCGGACATCGTGATGGATGCGCCACCGAATGCCCGGGAGCGATGACCTACTCCGAAATGCCGGCACTCCGCACGGCAGTAGCCAATCAGATAGCAGCATGCAATACTCCTACCTCCATTCGCGAAATTCCGGGTCTTAGATCGTTTCGGATATCACCCAATCCCGTTCGTGGTGGCCGTGCGACTGCCGACTTCGATTTGTCAGGCTCGAAAAGTATGCAATATGAAGTCTATTCGATGGATGGAAGATTGTTATACGCATCAAAACCCCGTCGGATTTCTGCAAGCACTTCGGTACCAATTCTAGGATTGGAAAAAGCGAACAAGGGTGCTGTCATCATCGTCATAAAGATCGATAATCATCAATTTTCATATCGTCTGGTGGTGGATTGAGGGGATGTAAAACTCCATGTATTTCTATCCTGATTCAGCCATTTTAAAGCGAACGGAATTCGTTGTAAGGGATGTTGTTTTGGGTAAGTTAACGGAGCGTAAACGCACGAACAATCCCGTATTGCCCAGCTGAATGATACCCATGAACTTTGAATGAAATGTAAGTTCATGTCAAAACGGTTTGCGATTACGCGAAAAGATGTCCAACCATATCCGTCGTTGGGAGTCGAGTGGGCTGAGCCAGCGAGGGAAACATTAAAAGTCCGGGTCCTTCGCTCCGCTCAGGATGAAAATGTAGAGTGGTTGAGTTGTGCGAAGTAGTGGGGGAGCGGAAGTATGATCATGTATCAAGCTTCATCCAATTTCTTTCCATGGGTTAAACCTCTTTGCAATGTCATCCTGAGCGAAGCGAAGGAACTGGATGTTTGTATTTATGTAAGGCGTCATTATAGTACTAAGTGCAACAGCGAAAGTCCGGGTCCTTCGCTCCGCTCAGGATGACGGTGTGGGGTGGTTGTGTAGTGTGAAGTAGTGGGGAGCGGAAGTATGATCATGTATCAAGCTGCATCCAATTTCTTTCCATGGTTAAACCTCTTTTCAATGTCATCCTGAGCGAAGCGAAGGACCTGGATGTTTGTATTTATGCAAGGCGTCATTATAGTTTTTGTCGGGTTAATTTATTTTTTATGATGCCATACTTTTGTCACATGGCTTTCACTTATATTTATTTTTCATGTTACCATCAATGCTGAAAAGGGAAACGAGGAAAATTCGATCTAGTTGTCAATCGGAATGAGGCTTTTAAAGCGATCATGAACGAGCAGACAATCTTCTTGGAAGTCGGAGTTTTTGGGATGCATATCCATCTTTTTCAACACCTCGAATGAAAAAGAATCTGAACGAACCAAGGCCGCTATTACGAAAATCATGAGCATCAGATGACATCTGATTTTTCCTCCATGTTCGATTGCAACTCGGTGAACGACTTTTATTTGTATGCATTCCGAAATTCAGAAAAGAGATTCGATTTTTTCCCTTATATTCAGACGTATGCCAACATACATGATATGGTTTGCTTCATCGTGTGATGTTGTCAAAAGTCTTTGAACAACGCTCATCGGCGGTATAAAAATGTTTTATAAATGATCACCGTCATCATTCCTGCACTCAATGAAGATAAGACTGTGGGTTTTGTCGTGACGTTGGCGTTGCAGTCCCCGAACGTCACAGAAGTGATCGTGGTAGATGACAAGTCGATGGATGAGACGGTTGAAACCGCTCGTCTAGCTGGAGCCACCGTGATCACGAGTACTAAACTCGGAAAAGGTGCGTCGATGAAAGATGGTGTCATGATGGCCAAAAACAAAATTTTGGTTTTTCTTGATGCCGATATCACAACATATGTGCATGATGTAGTGGAGATCTTGAGTGGTCCGATCATCAATGACAAGGCAGATTTTGTTAAATCATATTTTTCCCGACAAGCAGGACGGGTCACAGAGCTTGTGGCAAAACCCCTTCTCTCCATTTTGTACCCGGGTTTCCCGGCATTCAGGCAACCCCTCAGCGGAATGATCGCTGGTAAACAAGATCTATTACTACAATGCGATTTCGAAGATGGATATGGTGTGGACATAGGGATCCTCATGGATATGTTTCATCTCGGCGTGAGGATCAAAGAGGTGGATATCGGCATGGTTGAAAACCGTATGCAGGCATTGGAGCAATTGGGACGCATGAGCCGTGAAGTGGCAAGGACCATCATGAAAAAATCGAATGCTCGGGATGCTCAAAATCTTGAAACCTTTGAGAATATCCAGGTCATTCGAGAGCAGATGGATTTCGCCATCAGGGAGGGTTTACGTTCCCTTAAGAAACTTGCGATGTTCGACATGGATAACACCATTTTACGTGCGAGTTTCATCAATACTGCAGCTGATCATTTTGATTTCAGAAATGAACTCATCGATATCGTCACCAATAGCAGTAATCCATTCCTTCGTACAAAAATGATCGCCCGGCTGCTACAACATAAAAGTCATGCCGAAATCCTGAAAGTGGTTGATATTATCGAGGTTACAACCAATCTGGTGGAACTGATTTCATTTCTGAAAGGGCAAGGATACATCACGGGAATCATCAGTGATAGTTATGACTGTGTGACGAATCATCTGAAGAATAAATTCGGCTTTGACTTCACCATTTCCAATGAACTGGAATTCTCCAGAAGTATCGCAACCGGAGAAGTGAAGATCCCATCATTATTCCTGCCTGATGATAAGAGCCTGTGTAAACATGAGTATTGCAAGTTGAATGCACTCATCCGCATATCAGGAAAGTACAATGTCGACCTGAAGAATACACTTGTGATCGGTGATGGAGAGAATGATATCTGTTGCATCAAAAAGGCGGGTGTGGGAATATCTTTCTGTTCAACAAATAGCATGGTTGATTCTGTGGCCGACTATGTGATTAAAGAACCCGATTTCAAAACCATCATTCCTATTCTATCCTGAAACCTGCGCATCGCACGGCAGATCCTGAACACGTTCCGCATGGGGGGCAACTTCTACGAATAAAGCCAGTAGGGTATGATCATACATAAAAGTCCCGCACAGTGTGCAGGACTTTTATGTATGGTGCCCAGAACAGGAATCGAACCTGCACTACCTTGCGATAACCAGATTTTGAGTCTAGCGCGTCTACCAATTCCGCCATCTGGGCATTCTTATATCGCGCAGCAAAATTAAGGAATCCTTACAATCCGTGCAATATTATTTCATCATCGACAAAGATTCAGGAAGCTTCTATATCGGTACCTTTATGGGTACACATCTGTCATCATGATCACCATAGGATTGATTCGGGAAGGCAAAATACCGGCGGATAACAGGGTGGCGCTGACACCCTCTCAATGTAAATGGATCAAATGGAATTTCCCCCATCTGAAGGTCCTCGTACAACCATCACCCCATCGTAGTTTCTCAGACAAGGAATATCTAATGGCGGGCATCGATGTCGTGGAGGATCTAAGCAGCTGCGACATACTCTTTGGCATCAAGGAAGTGCCTGTCGATCAGCTGATCCCCCAAAAGACCTATCTGTTTTTTTCCCATACCCGGAAAAAACAACCTCATAATCAGCAGCTTTTCCGAGCGGTCATCGAAAATAAAATAACACTGATAGACTATGAATGTCTGCAACACGATGATGGTGCACGCATCATTGGGTTTGGTTTTTTTGCGGGCATCGTCGGGGCTCATAATGGTATCATGGCATATGGTAAACGAACAGGTCAATTCGACCTCGGAAGGGTCTACAAACAAAAAAGCTTTCGCGAACTGATCCATACTTATTTCGGTCTTAAACTGCCCAACATAAAAATCGTGGTGACGGGTTCGGGAAGGGTGGCACATGGAGTATTAGAGATCATGAACCTAATGGGGGTGCGCGAAGTGGAGACGGAGGATTTCCTGGAGCGGGAATTCGAGTACCCTGTCTATGTTCAGGTAAAGGGACATGACCTGTACGCACATATTGAAACAGGGATGTATAGCCGACTTGATTTCCATGACCATCCAGGCCAGTATCAAAGCATTTTTCCCAAGTATGCTTTCTGTGCAGACATACTCATGAATGGAGTCTATTGGGAACCCACCATCCCTAGACTGTTTGAACCTGAATTGATCCGCGATCCCCGATTCCGGATCAAAACGATTTCCGACATCACCGACGATGCCTTTGGTTCAGTACCCATCAACCTTGGTGACCAGTCCATTGAAGATCCCGTCTATGGCGTCGATATAAACACTGCTCAAAAGACGGCTCCTTATCTGGCTCGATCCATCGACATACTTGCGGTGAGCAATCTCCCGAATGAATTGCCTAGGGATGCTTCCCGGTATTTTGGGGAACAACTCATAAAGCATGTATTGCCGGAGCTCGACAAGGTGATGGATCCCGTTATTGAGAGAGCCACATTGGTGAAAAAAGGGAAACTGACGACCCCGTTCGAATACCTTCGTACTTACGCGGGTCTCTGACATCAAACACTCAAATAGTACGGTTGCATCATTGACCGAAATGCTTCTGAATACACGCCTTCGCTATCCCTGATGGCCATTTCATATACCTTCCCTCCGATATGGTCAGTACCTTTTTGCATGTGCAGTATCGTTCGGAAATACCCGTGTGCAGGACTTTGTTTGACCATCAGTCGATCTATGGTCACACACCCTTTTTTGATCGCCATCTCCTCAAAAATAATGGATCTGTCTGTCGGGAGCAGAATGCCGAAACTTCCATCAGGTGAGAGATGGCGAAGGATGACATCCAGCAATATGGAGAGTGTCAATCCGCTGTCATGCATGGCAAGATTTCTCGCTTTGTCAACACTCAAGAGGCTTTTTTCATAAAACGGTGGATTCGTCACGATCAGATCATAGGAATGGAGCATACTATGGGTTCTTGCATCTTCATTGTAGACCTGTAGCCGTTCTTCCCATGGTGATAGGGCTATATTGATCATGGACTGTGCATGTGAGGATGGCTCAATTTCGATGCCATCGACCGGACAATCGTATCGCTGTGCCATCATCATCATGAGCAGTCCCGTTCCACTGCCGATATCCAATATGCGAGAGGGAATGAGTCCTTTCCCGGCAAACCATGCTCCGAGTATGCAAGCCTCTGTGGTCACTTTCATGGAGCAATGCTCCTGTTCAATGATGAACTCTTTGAATCTGAAGTAATTGTTTGGCATTAGAGAAAACAGGATGAACGTGTGTCACCAGAGCGCTCTTGCGGATGCACTAACGCTTAAGTCACTGAATAGACCTGCCTGGTATTTGTAATGGGCAGTGAGTGCGATCATGGCTGCATTATCGGTACAGTATTCCATTTTAGGGATATATGTCGACCAATGCATCGCTTTACCCATTTCAATGAAACTTTTTCTTAATCCACTGTTTGCCGAGACCCCACCTGAAAGGCATACTTGCCGGATACCGGTTTCGATTGCTGCTCGTTTTAGTTTTTTCAATAGTATTGTGACAATGCGCTGCTGAATGGAGGCGCATAGATCGGGGAGATGCTGCGTGATGAACTCAGGATCTTTCTTCACCGCATCCCGTAAGAAATACAGGATGGATGTCTTCACACCGCTGAAACTAAAGTCCAGTCCGGGTATTTGTGGTTCCGCAAAATTATATCGTTCGGGATCACCTGAAGCGGCGTGTACATCGATCAATGGACCGCCGGGATAGGGAAGGCCAAGAAGTTTTGCCGACTTGTCAAAGGCTTCTCCGGCAGCATCATCAATCGTTTCGCCCAGTACTTCCATATCGAGTGGTGACCGGCATAAAACGATCTGTGTATGGCCACCGCTCACCGTCAGACAAAGGAAGGGAAAAGAAGGGGAGGGGTCATCGATCAGGTTTGCAAGGACATGTGCCTGCATATGATGCACCGTGATGAGGGGTATGCCCATGGACAGTGCAAGCGATTTTGCAAAGCCAGACCCTACCAATAACGCACCGATAAGCCCCGGAGCATGGGTGAAAGCAACTGCGTGCATGTCTGCCATACGGCATCCTGACTTTTCCAACGCTTCAGATACAACGGGAATGATATGTTGCATGTGTGCTCTGCTGGCAAGCTCAGGTACCACACCACCATACCGGCGATGAACATCCTGTGAGGCAATCACATTCGATGCAATACGGCCATTTATGCAAACAGACGCACTGGTCTCGTCACAGGAACTCTCAATCGCAAGAATGCAGATATTGGTCGACATGCAAGGCTAAGGTACGGGTACCGCATCAATTATCAGCACGGAGAGGGTTTTGTCAGGCATGGTATCAATCGACTGAAAGCAGATCCTTAGCTTCGCTCCGGAAGAGATCACCACATCTTTTTTGTAAATACGGGGGATGAAGCGGTTTCCTTTTTCATCCGAAACATAAAGCTGTAGATTTCCAGTGCTGTCACTCTGCTCCCGGACCGTTACGACAAGACTTTTCTTACAAGTGTCATCAGCATCACCATTGAATACAAAGACTGAAAAAAGTAACATTGCAATGGCCCCCAAGACAAAAAGGCTTATTACATTGAACCTGTTATTCATCCATTGGTTTTTGCCTTCGCGCCCTGAAGTTTTTTTCATTCGATTAGACGTGTTCCGTAAATTTTGACCAGACTGTTAAGATCGTGACGAAATTATATCATAATTCATGCAGAATTGCATAAATATGATAAAAAAAAACAATTACTTAAAAAATATAAACTGAGTGGTGTCATTTAGACCGAATGGCTACTACAGGGTCCATGCGCGCTGCAATGATCGCCGGGATGATTCCTGCAAGTACCCCAATGGTCAGGCAAATGCCAAAAGCGAGTCCGAGAATATTCGGTGATACGGTGATGGGAAAATTGAAGATGTTTGAGAGCAGGCTGGCCAGAATGATGACCAGGGTCAGACCAATCAATCCTCCGATGATGCATATAAAGGAACTTTCCAGCAGGAATTCCATCAAAATCGTCTTTTTCTTGGCACCAATGGCCTTCTTCAGTCCGATGAAGGGCGTACGTTCGCGAACGGTCACGAACATGATATTCGCGATACCGAATGCACCTACGATCAGACTGAGCAGACCGATCATCCAGCCACCAAGGTTGACATTCGTGAAAAGGGAATCAACCGCCTTGCTGAAGTCTGAAATGGCATTGAGTTCAAAATTATCTTCCTCTGTCGGTCCGAGCCTGCGAATGGAACGCATCGCGCCTTTAAGCTCACCCTTTAACGCATCGGTTGACATATTTTCAGGTCCCTTTACCAGTATCTTGGGGTTGTTGAAGCGTTCATCAAACATCTGTTTCATGAAGCCATACGATAACACCATGCTTTGATCGAAATTCCAGCCATCTATGAAACTTTTTCCTTGTTTTTTGATGACACCTGCAACTTTGGCTTTTTTGTTTTTGAGTTTGACTTCCTGGCCCACAGCTTTTTCAGGGTTGCCGAAAAGCTTTTCCGCCACATCGTAGCCGATCACGATACTGGGAGATCCATTGTCGAATTCCATTGTCGACAGGTATCGTCCGTGAAGGATTTCAATGGGCTGTATCTGATCAAATTCATTCGTGACACCATGGTAGTTTATACCTTCAAGGTTGACATTCCCAAATTCAATGAAAGAACCTGCAGACATGTTGAAGACAACATTGATGTCTGCTTTTATCTTCTCTCTGATCAGTTTTGTTTCAGACATTTTTACGGAAGGACGATTCACGTATTTCCACCAGGGATATTCTGAATCTCCGCCGGAGTATGACCATTTGTCGATGTAGATCGTATTGCTTCCCAGAGACTTGATGCCATCCTGCACATTTTTTTCCAAACTGCTGACGGTGGAAAGCACTCCGATGATGCAAAATATACCGATTGTCACGCCGAATAAAGAAAGAAATGTCCTCAACTTATTCTTGTAGAGTTCCTGAAACGCAAGTCTCAGGCTTGAAATCATGATCTGAAGTGTCTTTTGCATCTCTCTAGAACGGGTTGGAACTTGTGTTAAAGCAAAGGTAGTAATGAACTGTTTCTCAAGGAGTGAAATTTACGGCAGTGGGGGAAATGTATGACAAATGGGGCAGATCACTCACTTGAGCGGTCTTTTCTTGATCATGCCGCCTTTCGTATCCTTGATACTTGTCATCACAACGAAGGCGTGTGGATCAATGGCTTCGATCTCAGCCTGTAGCCTGGAGATTTCAAGCCTTGTGACGACTGTGAAAAGGATATCCATATCAGAGGTATTGACACCCCGTTTGCCATAGCCGCGTATCCCTTTGTACATGGTGATGCCCCTCCCGATTTTTTCCGTGATCATCGTGGCGATCTCATGATTTTTGGGAGAGATCACCGTCACCCCGTTGAATTCTTCGATGCCTTCAATGATAAAATCCAGGGTCTTCGATGCGGATAGATAGGTTAGTACCGAATACATCGCCACTTCAATGCCAAGCAGGTATGCCGCGATCGAGAAGATCAGAATGTTGATCAACAGGATGACATCCCCAATGGTCAGAATGGTTCTTCTGCTGATGTATATCGCCAGCACCTCCGTTCCGTCAAGCACACCCCCGCCTCTGACAGCGAGTCCGATTCCCATGCCCAGAAAGAACCCCCCGAAGATGGCCACAAGTAATTTGTCGTTTGTTATGACGGGGTAGGGAATAAATGCCACTGCTGCTGCAAGTCCTAAAATCGCGATGGAGGTCTTTATGGCAAACGCTGATCCCAGCTGAAAATAACCAAGTAAGATGAAGGGGATATTTATCAAGATCAATAACAATGGGAGGGGGATACCCAAAGTCTGGTTGATCAGCAATGATATCCCGGTTGCACCACCATCCACAAACTCCGTGGGTAACAAAAAACCCTTTAATCCAAAACCTGCAGCCAGCAACCCGACCAGCAGCAACAAGGAATCCCTGACCATACGCTTCAGGAAAACCCTGTACTGAAATACACTCTTCGCTGCACGATAGTTACTTACGTTTTCATCTTCGGTGCCCTTGATTTTCTCAGGCATCATAAAACGAATCAATTTGTTCTGAAATGCCATATCTACAAATTTAATCAAAAATCGGTGTTTCATTCCCCTATGAAATCTGCCATGGGCGGCATTCTTCGCGGCGGATGTCGTACCTTTGACAATTTTTAGATTCAGGCCAACGGTCTGTCATTTAGATCCAGAAACATGAAGTTTGATTCCGAAATAAGGAAAAGGCGCACATTCGCCATCATTTCTCACCCTGATGCGGGAAAAACCACCTTGACTGAGAAGTTCCTTCTCTTCGGCGGGGCGATACAGATAGCAGGAGCGGTCAAAAGCAATAAGATCAAGAAGCATGCTACCAGCGACTTCATGGAGATCGAACGCCAGCGGGGTATCAGTGTGGCCACTTCCGTAATGAGTTTCGAATATAAAAAGACGCTTATCAACCTGCTGGATACACCCGGCCACAAGGATTTTGCGGAGGACACATACCGCACACTCACTGCGGTGGACAGTGTCATTCTGGTCATTGATTCCGTGAAAGGTGTCGAAGAACAGACAAGGAAACTCATGCAGGTATGCCGCATGCGGGATACCCCGGTGATCGTGTTCATCAATAAGCTCGACCGCGACGGAAAAGCACCTTTCGATCTGCTGGATGAGATAGAGAAGGAACTCGGCCTGCACCTACATCCCTTGTCATGGCCGATCAATATGGGAAAAGACTTCAAAGGGGTCTACAACCTCTATCAGAAAAGCCTTTTGTTATTTCATCCGAACCAAAAAGCTAGTCAGGAAGATTCGGTTTCCATCAGTGACCTTCACGACCCACGCCTATCATCCATCGTAGGTGAAAGAGATGCGATACAATTGGTTGACGATGTTGAACTGATCCAGGGGGTTTATGGTGAATTTGACCCGGCACCATACCTGGATGGCAAGACGGCTCCCGTATTTTTCGGCAGTGCCATCAATAATTTCGGAGTCAAAGAATTGCTTGACACGTTCATTCAGATCGCACCGACCCCCAGAAGCCGTGAAACAAGCACAAGGATCGTTGATGTACAGGAAGATAAATTCAGCGGCTTCATTTTCAAGATACACGCAAACCTTGATCCTAAACATCGCGATAGGATCGCATTCCTTCGGGTCTGCTCCGGAAGATTCGAACGCAATAAATTCTACCACCACGTACGACTGGATAAGGATGTCCGATTCAGTAACCCATATAGTTTTTTGGCACGAGAAAAAGATGTGATACAGGAAGCTTTCCCGGGGGATGTCATCGGACTGTTCGACACCGGAAACTTCAAGATCGGGGACTCACTGACCGAAGGAGAGGATTTTTTCTTCACAGGTGTCCCCAGCTTCTCGCCCGAGATATTCAAGGAGGTCGTGAATAAAGATCCGATGAAGACCAAACAACTCGAGAAAGGCCTCCTGCAACTCACCGACGAGGGCGTTGCGCAGCTCTTCACTCAGCATAACGGGAACAGGAAGATCATCGGATGTGTGGGCGACCTGCAATTCGAAGTCATCCAGTACAGGTTGTTGCAGGAATATGGCGCATCCGTGCAGTTCAATACCCT
>JBIKIB010000381.1:0-3745 GCA_044361845.1 Chitinophagaceae bacterium
TAGATCGGCAATCCAGGGAAGTACTCATTTGTGCTCGTCACCAGGTAGTAGTCTTTTCCCACCCTGCATATCGATGGGTCAGGATTGAATCCCGGTATGATCGGGTTCGACGTAGACGTGGTCCCCGGCCCTTGCGTCAACCGGCCCAATTCCTGGGATAGATTTTCTGTGGCAGGAAATAGGATCATTCCGAACACCATCAGGGAACTGATGATTCGATGTACAGGATCCGGATTCGACATGGTCGATTTTTTATTGTTATTTTGGAAGAATCAACCATGAAATTTTGGAAGAATCAACCATGAAGATACGTATGCGCGACATGATTTTTCGGAATACAAGCCTGCTGATATCCTTTGTCTTTTTTTTCTTGTATGTAGACAGTAATGCACAGTCCACCCCGTCATCCGCATGGATTACGGTGCGATCAGATGGGCATCTTCAATACAAACCTGACGACCGGGGTAACATCATGCCTGATTTCAGTCGTGTCGGCTATCACCATGGTGACCGTTCCATACCGAAAGTAGAGGTGGTGGTTGAGGTATTCCCTTCGGATGACGATCAGCGAAATATCCAGGCAGCCATCGATCGGGTTTCGAAGCGTGTATCCAATGCGCAGGGTTTTCGGGGTACGGTATTACTGGCACCCGGAACCTATCGCATACCCGGTACGCTGCGCATCGACTCCTCAGGTGTCGTACTGCGCGGATCTGGTAATGCCACACAGCTGGTCGCTACCGGTACCCTCCGGCGGTCGCTGATCCGGGTATCCGGAACCGGCACACCGCAGGAGGTGAGGGGCACGCGTCAGGCGGTCACAGACCGTTTCATCCCCACCGGCAGGTACGACATGGAGGTCATGGATGCCGGATCCTTCCATCCCGGCGATGAGGTCATTGTTGAAGTCCAGGCGAATGATCGTTGGGTGAAAGCGTTGAAGATGGACCGGATAGAGGAAAGGCCGGGCACGGTCCAGTGGAATGCATCCGGTTTCCGCTTTTCTTTTCAGCGCCGCATCGTATCCATGGTGGGCAAACGCATCCTGTTGGATAATCCCGTCATGATGGAGTTTGACAGCCGTTACCTGGAGGTGAGCGTTTTCCGCTATCGGTTCCCGGGTCGGATCTCGGAGGTCGGCGTGGAGGATATATCCTGTATTTCTGAGTATCGCTCGGACACGGCGGAAGACCATGGCTGGATCGCAGTCGAGATCGATCGTGTGGAGAACGCCTGGGTGCGCAATGTCCATGCCGTCCATTTCGGACTGGGATGTGTATCACTGCAAGGATTGGCGAAGAATATCACCGTGTCGGACTGTAGTGCGGTGGATCCTAAATCGATCATCACCGGTGGGCGCCGTTATTCTTTCAATATCAACGGCCAGCAAAACCTGGTCATTCGTTGCCACAGTCGGGAGGCGCGGCACGACTTTGCCACCGGTTCGAGGGTGTGCGGTCCCAATGTCTTCAGCGACTGTTCGGCGGAGCGATCACACAACGATATTGGGCCGCATCATCGATGGACAATGGGTACGTTGTACGACAATATCCGTACTGATAATCAGATCAACGTGCAGGACCGTGGGAATTGGGGCAGCGGGCATGGTTGGGCCGGTGTCACCCAGGTGCTTTGGAACTGCACGGCAGCCACCATTGCCTGCCAGGATCCATGGATCGGGGGGCGCAATTACCTGATCGGTGGCTCGTATCGTCGTGAAGCCGGCCGCCTGCCCAATCGCACCCAGACTTCGGCAGAAGGGCAGGGGGTAGCCGGGCTTTCTCCCGGATCGCTATACCTCGCGCAATATATTGACAGGTTGGGGGTATCGCCCGGTAGATGATAGGGGGCATTCAGGAGTAGAGCTGAAACTGACGCGGTGAGCGTGTTTCACCCATCGTGCTTGCGCAGGGATGAGGTCCGGACGAATAGCCTTGTCTTCAGGATCTCCTCATGGTCATTGGCGATGACCTCATGCCGCTGCATCTTTTCGATCAACAACTTACAGGCCAGTTTTCCCAGTTCGAACGACGGCATCTCTACGCTGCTGATGCCGGGTGTCATCAGTTGTACCATGGGTTCATTGTTGAATCCGACCAGTCCGATGTCCTCCGGCATCCGAAGGCCTTTCTCCCGGATGGCGAGCATGGCGCCGATGGCAATGCGGTCGCTGATGGCGAAGATGGCATCCGGTGGTTTCTTCATGCCGAGCAGGTCCAGTGTCGTCCAGTAGCCCGAGTCCTGGCTGAAATCACAGTAAGCGATCAGCTCCCGGTCGATCTTCCGTTTGGCGGCTTTATGGGCATCGAAGTATCCTTTCATGCGTTTGTTGCCGATGCCCAGATTGCGTGGCCCGGCCAGGATCGCGACCCTGCGATAGCCTTGCTGGATGAGGTGCTCCGTTGCCTGAAATCCGCCCGACACGTTGTCGATGCGTACGACCGGGGCCTTCAGCTCTGCCGAGTTCCGGTCGAATTGTACCATCGGAAGTTTCCTTTTCAGGATCTCCTGCAGGTGGTCGAAGATCTTCGTCTCGCTGGAGACGGATACCAACACACCATCCACCATGCTGTCGAGCAACCTTTTCGTGTTTGTCAGCTCACGCCCGTACGATTCATTGCTTTGGCAAACCATCATGGTGTAGCCGGATTCCATCGCCGCCTCATCGATGCCTCTGATCATCGTGGATAAGACGTTGTCGAGGTTCGGGACGATCACGCCAATAGTTTTGGACTGCCGCTGCTTGAGGGAAAGGGCCAGCCGGCTGGGAGAATAGCTGAGCTCATCTGCGAGTTCCATGACGGCCTGGCGGGTGACAGGGTTCACGTCAGGTGCGTTTCGTAAAGCCCTGGAAACCGTGGAGAGGGATATGTTCAGCTTTTTTGCAATATCCTTTATCGTGACATATCCGTTCATCAGCGTCCAATATAAAGGTTTAATGTACTTTTTTCATCTGGGTTACCGGCAACCTTGCCGGTAAGGTTGCCGGTAAAATTCGAATATCAAATATGCCATTATTCTGTAAAATATTCTAATGAAATCCATGAATTTCCAATTTAAAATAGAAAATATTTAATCTGTAACATGTTATCATAATTGCATATTTGGCGTAACATTAACATTTCTTGCAAGGATCGGTTGCCTGGCTATATGAAACGGGCTGTCTTTTTACCCGACTTTTCGTGATTTCCCCGATACTCCGGGCACTTCAGGTGCCTTTCAGGAGTTTCTGTCGGGAATTTATGGAAAAAACAGGTGTCTGATCGGCGCGGATGTCTTACGTAAAAAAAAGGAAACACATGAAGAAGTCGAAACTGAAAAATGTTCTTGCCGGGAGGTCGATTGCCGGTCTCAAAGGAATCTTCCTGGCCATTTCCCTGTTGTTATTTTCGGTCTCACACGCACAGGAATTCACCGTCAGCGGTGTCGTGAAGGATGCCACCGGCAAGCCCATCGAAGGCGTGAGTGTCGCAGTGAAGGGCCTGTCGGCCGGAACCCTGACCGACGAGAAAGGTAAGTACTCCCTCCGGGTACCCGATAAGAAATCGGTCATCGTTTTTTCCTCCATCGGGTACAACGATCTGCTGGAAACCATCGGTGATCGGAAATCATTCAACCCGGTCATGATATCCGGGAGTTCCAACCTCGAGGATGTCGTCGTGGTCGGTTATGGCACGCAGAAAAAGCGGGATGTCACAGGTGCCATCACCTCGGTGAGCAGTGCCCAGATCACGCAGCGCCAACC
>JBIKIB010000076.1:0-12299 GCA_044361845.1 Chitinophagaceae bacterium
GACATCCTCAACGACCTTACCCTGACATTCGAAAGCAAGCTCAAGTCTTTTGATACATCAAGGATCTCACTCACCAGCGAAGATTTCAAACCCCTGATCCCGTTCGTTGTGCAGCCAGACAGTACCATGAAAAAACTGATCTTATCCCATCGCTGGCTGGAAGGAACTAAGTACAGGCTTATCGTTTCCAAGGATTTCGCTATGGATACACTTGGCAACTACACCACCCGGAATGATACCATCCGGTTCGAAACGAAGAAAGAGAGTGACTACGGCAGCCTAAATGTGCGCATCACCAATCTTGACACCATATCAAGACCCGTTCTGCTGATCTACAAGGATGATCGGCTGGAACGAACAGAACCTTTGCTCCGAAACCGATACCAATATAAGCTGTTCCGACCCGGGGAGTATGAATTCCGGATTCTTTTCGACCGTAACCGCAACAGCAAATGGGACACCGGAAACTACTGGAAAAAACTTCAGCCGGAGAGGATAGTGCCCGGTAAACAAAAACTCAATATCCGCGGAGGATGGGACAACGAGCTTGAGATCAACCTCCGGGAGATGGGCAACTAGCCGTAACTTCGCAACATGCAATTCTCATCCGAACTGCTTGAATCCGCCGTGAATGCATTCAGCCGGCTGCCGGGTATTGGCCGGAAAACAGCCCTGCGTTTAGTATTGCACTTACTCAAACAAGACGAGTCAGAAGTACGGTCTTTCAGTGAAACCATTGCACGGGTTCGACTGGATATTCGTTTCTGTAAATTCTGTCATAATATATCCGATGCGGATGAATGTTCGATCTGCAGGAATACATCCCGAAAAAAAGAAATCATCTGCGTGGTCGAGAGCATCCGAGATGTGATCGCCATTGAGAGTACCCAGCAATTCAATGGCCGGTATCATGTACTAGGAGGCATCATCTCCCCACTCGATGGTGTTGGACCTGATCAATTGACTATAGAATCCCTCGTGCAACGGGTACAGACAGGCGACATCGAGGAACTGATATTCGCATTGAGTCCCACTATTCAGGGAGATACCACCATTTACTACATCCAAAAAAAACTGACAGACATTGCCGTAAAGGTCACAACCATTGCCAGAGGCATCGCTTTCGGCGGCGAATTGGAATATGCAGATGAGATGACTTTGGCCAGAAGTCTTCAGAACCGTTTACCCATCGACAGATATGTCATGCGTTGATGCATTGGATTACGGGAAATTGATGATATTTTTGTAGCATCGACAGGCGGATTTGTTTATTGTTCGGCCTGTCCATCCTGCCAGCCAGGGAACGACTGAACTAATAAACAGCATCATCGGAGATTCCCCATCCCGCTTCATGCCTGTTTGTTATTCATGCTCCCCTAACTGGCTATCAAGACCATTCACTCAAAGAATAGCTTATTCATGAAAGACATTCGGGATCTCCTTAAAGAAAAAATTCTCATCATCGATGGGGCCATGGGCACGATGATACAGCGCTACAAACTGCAGGAGGAAGACTACCGGGGAAGCCGGTTCGCGCAATGGCCATCTGACCTGAAGGGCAATAACGACCTTCTCTGCCTCACCCGGCCGGATATCATCAAAGCAATACACCTCGAATACCTCGAAGCAGGCGCCGATATCATCGAAACCAACACGTTCAATGCACAGTCCGTTTCCCTGGCAGACTACGATATGAGCAAGCTTGCTTATGAACTCAATATCGCCGCTGCCACTTGCGCCAAAGAAGCAGTAGAGACTTTCCTGGACAGACACCCCGAAAGGCGCGATACAGCGGGACCATTTGTCGCAGGTGCGATAGGACCCATGAATAAGACCTTATCGCTCTCGCCGGACGTGAACAACCCGGGATATCGTTCCATCACTTTTGATGAAGTGGCGAACGCCTATTTAGAACAAGTCAAAGGTTTGGTGGATGGCGGAGTTGACCTGCTCCTCATCGAGACCATCTTCGACACCTTGAATGCCAAAGCTGCCATCTATGCGGTAAAAAAATACTTCCGGGATAGCGGTAAAAAATCACTCCCCCTATTGATCAGCGGCACCATCACCGATGCATCAGGCCGGACACTCAGCGGACAAACACTGGAAGCTTTCTACACTTCGGTACAACATGCTGAGCCATTGAGCATCGGGCTCAATTGTGCCCTCGGTGCGGATCAGATGCGGGCACATATCAAGGAGTTATCGCAGATCGCAGCATGCTATACTTCCGCGTATCCAAATGCAGGTCTGCCTAATGCAATGGGTGAATACGATGAAACACCCGCAGAAACGGCACACCATATAGAAGAATGGGCACAAGAAGGATTCGTGAATATTGTCGGCGGTTGCTGCGGCACCACACCAGCGCATATCAGACATATCGCTGAACACGTAAAAAAGATAAAACCCAGGCCTTTGCCGGTATTAGAAAAAGAGTTGAGGGACTAGGGTATTCATACCATATAAAACAAGGGTGCACCATTTGCCACATACTCCAATGCTTCTATCCCCACACTCCCAAAAATTTACAGCATGACTACACCATCCATCATAAAACCATACCTCCGATTGGCAGGCCTGGAGCCATTGGTGATCCGACCGGAGACCAACTTCGTCAACATAGGCGAAAGGACGAATGTCACCGGATCGAAGAAATTCGCAAGGCTTATCCGTGAAGGCCAATATGAAGAGGCTTTGACCGTCGCCCGTCAACAGGTGGAGAGCGGCGCACAGATCCTGGATGTGAACATGGACGATGCATTGCTGGATGGCGAACTGGCCATGGTCACGTTCCTCAACCAACTGCAGAGCGAACCGGATATTGCCCGCATACCCGTCATGATCGACTCTTCCAAGTTCAGCATCATTGAGGCTGGATTGAAATGCGTACAGGGAAAATGCATCGTCAACTCCATATCACTGAAAGAGGGAGAGGCCAAGTTCATCGAGCAGGCCGTCATCTGCAGAAGCTATGGGGCGGCAGTGATCGTTATGGCATTCGACGAAGATGGGCAAGCCGACGATCTGAAGAAAAGGATCACGATTGCGGAGAGGGCTTACAGGATCCTCACAGAGGAAGTGGGATTCCCTCCACAGGACATCATCTTCGACCTGAACATATTCGCTGTCGCCACAGGACTGGAGGAACATAACAACTACGCCGTCGATTTCATCGAAGCCACGCGCGTCATCAAGCAACAATTTCCATTGGTGAAGATCAGTGGCGGTGTCAGCAATCTGTCATTCTCCTTCCGCGGCAACGATCACGTACGCGAATCCATGCATTCCGTATTCCTCTATCATGCCATCAGAGCCGGTATGGACATGGGGATTGTGAATGCCGGACAACTCGTCATTTACGACGAAATAGAACCCGAACTACGGGTATACTGCGAGGATGTGATCCTCAACCGGAACAATACCAACAACGAAGCCACAGAGCGGTTGATCAGATTCGCTGATAAGGTTAAAGCCAAAGGAAAAATACAGGAAAGAGACGAAAGCTGGCGCCTCAATTCAGTGCAGGAAAGACTCAAACACGCACTCGTCAACGGCATCACCGAATACATCGATGCTGATACAGAAGAAGCCAGACTTCAATACCCGCGTCCTTTGGATGTGATAGAGGGTCCATTGATGGATGCCATGAATATCGTGGGAGACCTCTTTGGCGCTGGCAAGATGTTTCTGCCACAAGTGGTGAAAAGTGCAAGGGTCATGAAAAAAAGTGTGGCTGTCCTCACACCATTCATCGAGCTGGAAAAGGCACAGGCATCATCCGCAGGAAAGATACTCATGGCCACTGTGAAAGGGGATGTACATGATATCGGAAAGAATATCGTCGGTGTGGTGCTCGGCTGCAATGGCTACGAGATCATTGACCTCGGCGTAATGGTATCGGCTGACAGGATCCTGGAAGAAGCAGTGAGCCATAATGTCGATATCATCGGTCTGAGCGGATTGATAACCCCATCTCTTGATGAAATGGTACACGTCGCCCGGGAAATGAAAAGACGCAAAATGAAACAACCATTGATGATCGGAGGTGCGACCACTTCCCGCATGCATACCGCCGTCAAGATCGCAGAGGAATACGATCATGGTGTGGTGCATGTGCTGGATGCCTCTCGTAGTGTATCCGTTGCCGGTAGTTTGCTCAGCGACCATCAAAAAGCACCATTCCTGGAGGGCATCCAAAAAGAATACAAAGGCCTTCGCCGTGACTTTGAGTCTCGCAAGACCTCCCGCCAGCTCATCCGATATGAAGATGCGGTGTTGAACCGGCAAAAGATCGATTGGAAGGATTACCGACCCGTGACACCATCCTTCACGGGCAAACGTGTTTTCAGGAAATTCAACCTCGAGGAGATATCCAGGTTCATCGACTGGGGACCGTTTTTCATTGCATGGGAAATGGGTGGGAAATTCCCTGACTTACTCACAGACGATGTGATCGGTAAGGAAGCTTCGAAATTGTATGATGATGCCCGCCAGATGCTCGACCGGATCATCGAGGAAAAATGGCTGGAGGCCAATGCGGTCATTGGATTTTGGCCGGCGAACAGCAATGGGAGGGATACGGTGACCTTACTGGTGGAACAAGAAGGCCCGGACGAAGTGATTCATCTCGAATTCATGCGCCAACAGGCCAAGAAAGCGGCTGGTCAACCGAATTCATCCCTGGCGGATTTCATCGCACCGGCAGAAGCCGCCATACAAGATCACATAGGAGCCTTTGCCGTGACCATTGCCGGTATCGAGCCACATATAAAAACCTTTGAGGAACAACACGATGACTACAGCAAGATCATCCTACAAGCACTTGCGGATCGTTTGGCGGAAGCCTTTGCAGAATGCTTGCATCACCATGTCCGCATGGAATACTGGGGATATGCGCCTGATGAGGTACTCAGCAATGAAGAAATGATCAGGGAAACCTATCATGGTATAAGGCCAGCACCCGGCTATCCGGCCTGCCCTGACCATACTGAAAAAATAAAACTCTTCCGGCTGCTGGATGCTACCGAACAGGCTGGCATAAGCCTCACTGAATCACTTGCCATGTACCCGGCTTCTTCCGTATGCGGGTGGTATATCGCACATCCCGAATCAAAATATTTCGGCATTGGCAAGATTGATAAGGATCAGTTCGAGGATTACAGAGTACGCAAAGGGATGGAAAGGGAAGAGATGGCAAAATGGCTAAGACCTTCCATGGAATAGTCCACCGGATGATCCCATGGCTTTATGCCATGCATATAAAGACAACCCTTCGGATCAAATATCAACCTCAAGATATACAGGGCAGTGATCGCTATGCCTGACATCAGGGTATATATCCACAGCCTTCAGAGAAGCCTTCAGGGGCTCCGACACGTTGATGTAATCTATCCTCCATCCCTTGTTCTGTAATCGAACGGATGGGAAGCGTTGGCTCCACCAGGTGTACCGGCCAGGGGATGCATCAAATTGCCTCAGTGTATCAACCCATCCTTTGCCAAAAAAAGCAGACATCCACTCGCGCTCCTCTGGAAGAAAACCAGATGATTTCTTATTTCCCTTGGGGTCGTGAATGTCGATCTCTGCATGTGCGATGTTATAATCTCCGCACAGGATGAGTTTTGGTTTTGCTGCCTTCAGGCCTTCCAGATAAGATGACATTTGTTCCAGCCACTCATATTTAAACCCCTGCCTTTCATCTCCTGACGTACCTGAAGGAAAATATGCATTGATCAGGCGGATGTCTCCAAAGTCAAGTTGAATGACCCTTCCCTCTTCATCACTCTGGCCAAAGCCATGTCCACATTGAACATGATCCGGTTCCACCTTCGTGAGCACCGCCACACCACTATAACCACGTTTCTTGGCACTGAACCAATAATCCTTGTAGCCCAGTTCAGCAAACAATGCATGGTTGACATTATCGCGTTCAGCCTTTGTCTCCTGTAAGCAGATCACATCAGCCGGATCCGTCTTCAGCCATTCGACAAAACCTTTCTTCATGGCTGCCCGTATACCATTGACATTATAACTTATGATCCTCATGACATAAAATTATGCCAATGACCGGTACCGACATCATCTTCTTTGTTTCTTTGCATACTCAACGCACCTATATGTTCATCTACAATGTCACCAATAAAGTCAGCCACGATATCGAAGCCGAATGGCTCATATGGATGAAGGAAACACATATCCCAGAATTGATATCCACAAGGTTGTTCATTGATTTCAGAATACTGCGCCTGCTTGACACGGATGAAGCTGATGGTATTACCTATGCCATTCAGTATTTCTGCCATGCGAGGAGTTCCTATGATACCTACATCGCTGAATTCGCTGCTCAGATGCGCAGTAAAGCTTATGAAAAATGGGGGACGCGGGTCATCGCGTTCCGCACATTGATGGAAGTTATCAACTGATTGTGGATAATAAAGCCTGCACAGACGCTAGGAAATCATGAAAGTGCGTGCAACCTGAAAGTAGCCATGGGCGGAGGTTTCAGAGAATATATCTCCGAAACCCTTGTCTGCATTGAGTTTCAGAAGAATCAAGGACTGATATCGGCTCATTCATATCTGCCTCTAAAGGCTGAAAGGCATGACATTGCTGCATTACAGCGATTACAGGTCGGTTTTGGTTAAAATTTTTCAGAATGTAAAAAGCCTCTAAATTTGTCCAAGTCGTTAACTTCTTAAAATTATTTTATCATGAACAAGTCAGAGTTGATCGCTAAGATCGCCGAAGATTCCGAGATTACTAAAACACAGGCTAATTCTGCGCTCGATTCATTCATCTCCGCAGTGACTAAAACACTGAAAGGTGGTGGCAAGGTGACATTGGTTGGTTTCGGTACATTTTCCGTTACAAAGCGTGCCGCACGCAATGGTCGTAACCCGCAGACCGGGGCAGTGATCAAGATCAAAGCAAAGAAAATCGCCAAGTTCAAAGCCGGCAAAGAGCTTTCCGAAAAAATCTAACTGGATCTACCCGGAAATGAAAAGCAAATCACGCAATGTGGTTTGCTTTTTTTAATTTTGCATTCTAAATTATAATTGTATGGGAAGAGGTGATAAAAAAACAAAGAAAGGAAAGATATTCAAAGGTTCTTTTGGAAAATCAAGACCAGCAAGGGCAACTGCTCCCAAAAAGCCGGTGGAGAAAAAAATTGTTGAAGCAGAAAAATAATCCGCTTTTCCAATAACCTTGTTTCACCCTCAGGGGGCAAGTCGCATCAATTGCCAGTTATCATCATCACCCGGAAGCCTGTACACGATCCTGTCGTGCAGGCGGCTTGGTCTTCCCTGCCAAAACTCCATTTGTTCAGGTATGACCCTGTATCCACCCCAATGTGGAGGACGGGGGATGATCTTATCTTTAAAAGCTTGCTGAATGTTGCGTATATTTTCTTCCAACAAGTCCCTTGAACTGATTTCACGGCTCTGCGGGGAAGCCCAGGCACCGATCCTGCTGCCTTCCGGACGAGAATGAAAATACGCATCACTTTCCGCCTCAGATACTGGTTCACACCTACCTTCAATCCTGACCTGTCGCTCCAGCTCCTTCCAAAAGAATAAAAGGCTGGCGAATGGGGTATGCGACAATTCCTCCCCTTTCCGGCTCTCATAATTCGTAAAAAAAACGAAACCGCCATCGTCGTAGCCTTTCAACAATACGATCCTGGCTGCTGGCTTGCCAGTGAGTGATACAGTGGATAATGTCATTGCGTTGACTTCATCGATCCCAGCCTTGATGGCCTCATCCCACCAGCGGCTAAATTGACGAAAAGGATGGCGATCGACATCGTTTTCAGAAAGGCCTTCACGCATATACTCTTTACGGATGGACGCTATGGACATAAAAGACTAATTGGAGTATGGCCTAAAATTATGGAAGCTTTGAAGTCGGGATCAGTGTACCAGGGTACCGACTTTCTCACCCATGATGACCTTCTTAAGATTTCCCTTTTCATTAATATCAAAAACGATGATCGGGAGATTATTTTCCATACATAACGTGAATGCGGTCATGTCCATGATGCGAAGATTCTTATCGATACAGTCCTTGAAACCGATGGTTTCGTATTTTGTCGCAGAAGGGTCTTTTTCCGGATCAGCAGTGTACACACCATTGACCCTTGTTCCTTTCAGGATGATATCGGCCTGTATCTCCACTGCACGGAGGGATCCTGCTGTATCTGTCGTAAAGTATGGGTTACCGGTTCCTGCTCCGAAAATGACCACCCTTCCTTTTTCAAGATGCCGTATTGCCCTCCGGCGAATATACGCCTCTGCTACCTGCTCCATCTTAAGCGCACTCATGAGACGGGTGTAAACGCCGAGTTTTTCAAGCATCGCCTGTATGGCCATACCATTGATCACTGTAGCTAGCATGCCCATATAATCACCCTGCGCACGTTCGATACCCGTCTCCGATTCATTCATTCCGCGATAAATATTACCACCTCCAATGACAATTGCGACTTCGACTCCGAGTTCGACGATCTCCTTTACTTCCCGTGCATATTGTGCGATCACCTGAGGATCCAGACCAAAACTATTGTCACCCATGAGTGACTCTCCTGATAACTTTAAAAGTATGCGTTTATAAACTGGTTGCATGGCATCAAAGTTACGAAGAAAACTCCCTTTTTTTTGCAATAAAGAAAGCCGCGTGGGGTATCCACACGGCTTATATCTTAAACATTGCACCAGGTGCTTACCCGAGTGCGATACGCTTGAAGGAGATGACTTTCAGGTCTTTTTCGACAGATTTAAGATAGTCGCCAACGGATAATCCACCATCTTTCACAAAAGCCTGCGCGAGTAGGGTGCTTTCCTTGAAGAAAGCGTTGAGTTTACCATCAGCGATCTTGTTGATCATCTCCTCTGGCTTACCCGCCATCTTGGGATCATTCTTGATCTGCTCGAGTACAATGGCTTTTTCACGCTCTGTAACTTCTGCAGGTACGGAGGATGCATCTACAGCGACCGGATTCATGGCAGCGATCTGCATGGCCACGTCTTTTCCGGCATCAGCCTGGGGCTGATTCATTCCCACGAGAACACCCATCCTGTTGGACCCGTGGATGTAAGAAGCCACGAAAGGTGCATCTATACGCTCAAATTTCGAAATACCTATCTTCTCTCCGATGCTCGCGAGCTTATCATTGATCAGATCAGCTACTTTGACTCCTCCGATCTCGACAGCATTCAGCTCATCCACGCTTTTTACATTGGAAGCAATGGCTGCATCCATGATACTTTGTGCAAAGGCAACGAAGTCTGCATTCTTGCTCACGAAGTCCGTCTCACAACTTATGCAAAGTGCAATACCAGATGTGTTGCCGTCTGTTGTCTTTGCAAGGATGACCCCTTCTTTCGCATCACGATCGCCGCGAAGTGCAGCGACTTTCTGGCCCTTTTTCCTGAGCCAGTCAATGGCAGCTTCCATGTCGCCATTTGTTTCGGTAAGTGCCTTACGGCAGTCCATCATGCCTGCGCCTGTCATCTGGCGCAGCTTATTGATATCGGCAGCGGTGATTGTTACAGTTGACATTTGGTGCTCCGGCCCCTGACGGAGTTATCCGCAAGGGCACTGTTTTATGTATGTTAGTTAATGGTTGTCGGGTCAAGGACAACGGTCACGGATAACCGAAGTTCTCCTTATTTCTTCTGGGCCGGTCTGCGTCCACCAGCGCCCGGACCAGCGATCCTGCGCTTTGGCTGGGGCTTTCCAGGACCACCACGACGTGCTGCAGCCTTATCCTCATCATCTTCGAGGGAGAACCTTGGTGATTTTTCACCGCTGTCCTCTACATCTTCAGAATCATCGGTGCGTTCAGCTTGCCTTTCAGCAAGACCTTCGGCAATGGCCGCGGTAATATAGTTCGCGATGATGGCGATTGATTTGGTCGCATCGTCATTGGCAGGTACCGGATAGTCAACCTTATTTGGATCGCAATTCGTATCCACCATACCGAAAGTGGAGATACCCAGCTTTTTTGCTTCTGATAGCGCGATATGCTCATGTCCGATATCAACTATGAACAACGCTGCCGGTACACGACCCAGCTGAGAGATCCCACCAAGCACTTTGTCCATCTTATCCCTGTCACGGGCAAGCTGAAGACGCTCTTTCTTGGTGATGTTGTCAAAACTTCCGTCTGCAAGCATCTTTTCGATGGTTTGCATCTTTTTGACACTTTTGCGCACAGTATTGAAATTCGTCAACATTCCACCCAACCAACGCTCTGTCACGAAGGGCATGTTCACACGCTTTGCGCATTCCGTGACGATCTCTTTCGCCTGCTTCTTCGTGCCGACGAACATGATCTTCCGTCCGCTTTTAGCAATGGTTTTCAACGCAGAGGCAGTCTCCTGAAGGCAATCAACCGTCTTGTTCAGATCGATGATATGGATGCCTTTTTTCTCGGCGTAGATGTATGGCAGCATTTTCGGATTCCACTTCTTACGCAGGTGACCGAAATGCACACCTGCTTCCAATAACTGCTGTTGTAATGAAGTGTTACTTTCCATCTGATGATTGTATGAAAATTTGAATAATTTGTTTTCGGAACCAATACCCGTCCTGGAACTTTTAGGAATGACCACAGAAATTTCTGAGACATTCCGAAAAATATCGGACCAAGCAAATTAACGCTTGCTGAACTGGAAGCTTCTCCTTGCTTTTTTCTTACCGAATTTCTTACGTTCCACACCCCTCGGGTCGCGACGAAGCAGACCAGCTGCCTTCAGTGCAGGCCTCCATTCAGGGTTAATGGTGATCAACACGCGCGCGATACCGAGCTTTGAAGCCTCTGCCTGGCCTTTCTTGCCACCGCCCGTAGCATTGATGCTAATATCGTATTTACCGACACCGTCTATGGTGTTAAGCGGCATTTCGACTTGATTCTGCAGGTACACCTGCGGGAAATATGCCTTGTAGTCAAGGTCGTTAACGATTATTTTACCTTCGCCTTTAACCAAGAAAACCCTTGTTACGGCTTCCTTACGACGACCAACCGCGTTTTTCTGCTTTTCCATCTGTGCTTATTTTGGATCGTTTAAATCAGTATTTGAATTCGACCGGCTGTTGCGCAGTATGCGGATGCTCGGTTGCAGCGTACACAAAAAGTTTTTTGTACATCTGACGACCCAGCCTGTTCTTCGGAAGCATACCCTTCACGGCGTGCTCTACGATCAGCTCCGGGCGACGCTTGAGAATATCCCTCGCTATCGCAATTTTCTGCCCACCGGGATATCCCGATACGGTCTGGTATTCTTTCTCCTGCATCTTATTACCGGTGAAAACAACCTTGTCCGCATTGATGACGATCACATAATCCCCGCAATCGACGTGGGGAGTGTAGTAGGCCTTGTTCTTACCGCGCAGCACGTGGGCGATCTTGCTGCACATACGGCCCACAGTTTGATTGGTCCCGTCCACAACGTACCACTTACGTTGCACGGAAGCTGCATTTGCATGCTTTGTGGTGAAATGTAATTTGCTCATAAATGATTTTTATATAGGACTCCTGTCCTTCGTTTGAAATACTTCACCGCCATCCCGGTGGAGACCCCACACACTTTTTTTATGTAGGGAGCGCAAAGGTAGGAGGTTATTCACGTACCAACCAAGAAAAAAGCATCTTTATTTTATAGGTGCCCTTGCAATCCATTGATTATCAATAATTATTTCGCCTAATACTTATCAACATGCATCAAATACTTCCTCACTCCCACATACAAACCCCTGAAAAACCCCAGTCAATCATCCCAAAAGATCTAATGTCAAATCATAAAAACCGCTTCTCTCCCTGAACCTCGAAGGACAAAGCATGCTTATTGCAGAAAACAACAAGGGGAAACCAATGCCTATCCGGCTCGTCACAAATAACAAACAACAGCTCTTGTTGCCTACAAAAAGCAATATCTCAAAGACTTCAATCAGACTTAAGTTGTATCGTGATATTTTTACAGAAGAAATTGTAATAAATCATTGACGAATGAAAAAGTTCCTCATAGCTGCTTTTACTCTTGCCCTCATCGCAGCTTTTTTTTTATTGCCCCGTGAACATGTGCATGTCCTTTCAGAAAAAATAGATATGAATGCTTCCGGCGTGACGAGAATGATCACGGATAAGGAAAATTTCACGGACTGGTGGCCCGGAGAAACACAAACAGACGACAGATTCACCCTCGGAAAACAGATCATTTCGATCCGTGAAGCATATCTCAATAACATCGCATTGTCATCAGAAAGAAAAGGAGTGAGATCGGAGATTTCCATCAGTG
>JBIKIB010000077.1:0-12278 GCA_044361845.1 Chitinophagaceae bacterium
TTCAGTCAGTTGGGGCGCGTCGTGCGGATCGATGAGAAGCTCATGGATGCGGCCACCGTTCTCGGAGCCTGCGGCATAGCATATGCGCTGCGATTCATCCGTGCCAACATACAGGGTGGGATAGAGATCGGCTTTGACGCAGCCACGGCCACACTCATCGCGGCACAGACCGTAAAGGGAGCCGCAGAATTGCTCATACAGACCGGCCGTCATCCGGAACAGGAGATCGATAAGGTCACCACCCCCAAAGGCTGCACCATTGCGGGACTGAACGAGATGGAGCACCAGGGCTTCAGCTCTTCCCTGATAAAAGGCATTTCGGCCAGTTTTAAAAAACTCAGTCAGTAAAAAGCAACGTAGGGCATGTGCATGGGGGCTTATGACAACATACCATTTGCCAGTCACCAATGACCGATTGCTATTTTGTCTTACCTTTACCCGACCGCCGGATTTTTAACCATTACCGCCAGGTCTGAG
This sequence comes from Chitinophagaceae bacterium, assembly GCA_044361845.1. Classification (GTDB taxonomy): domain Bacteria; phylum Bacteroidota; class Bacteroidia; order Chitinophagales; family Chitinophagaceae; genus Pollutibacter. The sequence goes on from JBIKIB010000077.1 coordinate 478, forward strand.
CCGTTTTACGGTGATCGAAGTGTCAAACACCGTAATAACATCAACTAAGGATCAATATCCTGATACATCAAGAATTCAAATAAGATGGCAAAGTACATATTTGTGACAGGCGGTGTCACATCATCACTAGGGAAGGGAATCATTTCAGCTTCTCTCGCAAAGCTTTTGCAGGCCCGAGGATTCAATGTCACCATACAAAAATTCGACCCTTACATCAACGTGGATCCCGGTACGCTGAATCCTTACGAGCATGGCGAATGCTATGTGACGGAGGATGGGGCTGAGACCGACCTTGACCTTGGTCACTATGAGCGCTTCCTCAACACATACACATCCCAGGCCAACAATGTGACCACCGGCAAGATCTACCAGACCGTCATCAACAAGGAGAGGGAAGGTGCATATCTTGGGAAGACGGTACAGGTCGTTCCGCATATCACGGATGAGATAAAACGGAGGATGAAACTCCTTGGTGCAAAGGGATTTGATATTGTCATCACCGAGATCGGTGGGACGGTGGGTGATATCGAGAGCCTTCCATTCATAGAAGCCGTAAGGCAACTCCAGTGGGAACTCCCTGATGAAGACTGTCTGGTGGTGCACCTGACACTGATCCCCTACCTCAAGGCTGCGAAAGAATTGAAGACGAAGCCCACGCAACACTCTGTGAAGCTCATGAGTGAGAATGGCGTGAATCCCGACATCATTGTCTGCCGCACCGAACGCCCGCTCTCCGAGGAGATCCGTCGAAAGATCGCCCTGTTTTGCAATGTGAAGCAGGAAGCGGTCATAGAAGCAGCGGATGCATCCACCATCTATGAAGTGCCCCTCGCCATGTTGCGGGAAAAACTCGATGTGATCTGTCTTAAAAAACTCAACATAACCTCATACGGTGAACCGGATCTGACCGCTTGGAAAATATTCCTCGATAAGCTGAAATACCCGAAGGCAAGGGTGAGTGTCGGTTTGATCGGCAAATACATTGAGCTTCAGGATGCCTACAAATCCATCCTCGAAGCTTTCATCCATGCCGGTGCGATCAACGAGTGTCAGGTGGAAGTTGTGAACATCCATAGCGAATTCATCACCCCAGAAAATGTCGATGAAAAGATGGAGAACCTGGATGCCCTGCTGGTAGCTCCCGGATTTGGCATACGGGGGATCGAAGGGAAAATAACCGCTGTGAAATATGCCCGGGAAAATGAACTCCCTTTTTTCGGTATCTGCCTCGGCATGCAGATGGGTGTGATCGAATTCGCCCGCAATGTGCTCGGATTCACAGATGCCCATTCTACTGAGATGGATCCGAAAACCCCGCATCCTGTGATCGATCTGATGGAAGACCAGAAGATGGTGACCGAGAAGGGTGGGACCATGCGTCTTGGTGCCTACCAGTGCAAGACAACCCCTGAAAGCCTGGCTAGACGGATCTATGGGAAAGAGATCATCTCAGAACGACATCGCCATCGCTGGGAGTTCAATAATGCGTACCTCGGGGATATGGAGAAAGCCGGGATGGTCGCCAGCGGACGAAATCCTGATACCGGACTCGTGGAGATCATAGAGATACCTACGCATCCCTTCTTCATCGGGGTTCAATACCACCCTGAGCTAAAGAGCACGGTAGAAGAGCCTCATCCGCTTTTCGTACATTTCATAAGGGCTGCCAAAACGTTCGCAGAAAAAAAGAACGGACAAGCAACCCCACCCAAAATCCGCCAAATGATCTGACGGTGGAATCCCGTTTAGTAAATCCCTTTTGTTATTTTTGATCACTTAACCCGCATATATGCAACTGGATAAGAATTCGGTTATCGGATTTGTGTTGTTGGCCCTTCTTTTCTTTGGATATTTTTACTTTACGCGTCAGGGTCAGATTGAACTTGAAGAGCGGCAAAAAGTGATTCGTGACTCCATCGCAAAGATCGTCCCCACAACCAAAGAGAACTTCACGGAGATGGCTGGAATGCCTTCCACCGACACGACGAATAAGTTGTTGGCGGTTCCGGGACAGTTCAACCAGCAGGGTGGAGCTTCCGAGACGCTCAACATCATAGAGACCGATCTGGTGAAGATCACTTTCACGAACAAGGGCGCACAACCGAAAGAGGTCGTGTTGAAAAAATACATGTCTTATGACAGCAGTAACGTTCGCCTCGTGGGTGCACCCACCGACCGGATCTCATACCTGCTGAACACCGGAGCCAACATGACGGCGAATAGTGCCGACCTCCTGTTCACAGGAGGGGATGTTACCCGCAATAACGACGGTAGCCAGTCCATCAGCTACCAGATCGCTGATAGTGCCGGCCGTTCCATCACGCATAGGTTCACCGTCAGGCCAAATGATTATATGATCGACTGGACCCTCAGCATCAACGGAGCGGACAGGCTTTTCACGCAGAATAATATCAACATCCTATGGCAGGTAGAATCCCGCCAGCATGAGTTTGATGTGAACAGTGAAAAGCTGGAGACGCAGATAGGGCTGATGGCGAAGGACGGATTCGATTACTACACCCTCGGTAGCGGCATCAACGAGAAATTCGAGGAAGGTGTGAAATGGATGGGCGTCAAACAGAAATTCTTCAATTCCACCCTGATCTCGCAAAACGGATTCTCATATGCTGATGTCACCATGAATGTGCCGCCGGACACCACGCACAAGGTGGCTTCTTCGATCGTGAATCTCAAATCCACATTCCCATCCGGAACGAAGGTTGACTTGCCTTATCAGATCTACTACGGACCGAATGACTATAAGATCCTCAAAGGGTACAAGATGGACCTGGAGGATATGGTGAACCTGGGTCAGGGATTCTATGCTTTCGTGAAGTACATAAACCGGTTGATCGTACTTCCATTCTTCAATTTCATCGAACGATTTTTTGGAAGTTACGGCATCGTGATCGCACTGCTGACGATCTTCATCCGCCTGCTGACTTCCCCGCTGGTATACACCAGTTATCTCAGCGGTGCAAAGATGAAAGCCCTCAAACCCGAGCTTGATGTGCTCAAGGAGAAATTCAAGGAGGATCAGCAGGCATTCAGCATGGAGCAGATGAAACTTTTCCGCACAGCCGGCGTGAATCCACTTGGCGGATGTATCCCTGCCCTTCTCCAGATCCCCATTTTCTTTGCCCTGTATAGTTTCTTTAACTCGAACATATCCCTCCGGGGACAGCAGTTCCTGTGGGCGAAAGACCTCTCCGCCTACGACAGCATCGTTTCATGGAACACGAACATCCCGTTCATCGGCAATCACCTCAGTCTGTTCACCATCCTTGCAGTGGTCACCAGTCTGCTCATCTCCCTGTATAGCATGAGCATGACGCCGGATCAGAATAATCCGGTGCTCAAATACATGCCATACATCTTCCCGTTCATGCTCCTGGGAATTTTTAACAGCCTTCCTTCAGCCCTTACATGGTATTACACGGTTTCCAATGTGATCACACTCATCCTACAGTTCGTGATACAGAATTACATCATCGACCATGATAAGATCCTCTCAAAAATCGAAGAGAACAAAAAGAAACCCCGCACAAAATCAAAATGGCAGGAACGATTCGATCAATTGCAACAAACACAGAAAAAGGTGGAAGACCTGAAGAAGAAGACCTCGAAGAAATGAGCAGCTTTTGTTACAGATGCAGTTGAGCGTGAGGGTAGGACATACCCCGCAATTTTAACAGGTGGCCTGCAACCCGTCTGCTGTTTTTGCTATCTTTATTTGAAGTAATGGCACATCATGGGTAAAACGATTTACTTTTCGACTTTTCTGCTCTTTCTGAGCGCTTTATCAATGGCACAAAAGACCTTTTCTGAAGGGTCCATCCATTTCGATATCACGGTTCAGACAGGGAGTACCAATCCGGATATGGCAGATATGTTCGACGGAGCCACTGCATCCCTGTATTTAAGGGGTACTTTGAGTCGTTCTGAACTCAGCAGTGCCCTTGGTAAAACGGTCACCATCTATGATTACAAGTCCGGTACGGGAGTGGTACTCCGTGAATTTGGACCACAAAAACTGCTCATTCGGATGAATCGGGATAATTGGGCTGATAAGAACCGAAAATATGAGGGGATACGGTTCGTTTCTAACGGACTGACGAAGTTGATTGCGGGCTATCCCTGCGAAGGGGCCGTGGCTTTATTATCTGACAGCACGACATTCACTGTCTTTTTTACCCGGCAGCTTTTGGTTGAGAATATCCAATACGACCCTCAATTTGCGGGGCTTGAGGGCACAGCACTGGAATACGAGTCGATGTCTGGCAGCATGAAAGTAAAATACTCCGCTAATAAAGTGAGTTTTGACCCTATCCCCATGCAAAAATTCGATATACCAAAGTCTGGATATCGTCAGATGTCTTACGAGGAAAGTACCAGAAAAGGTGGAAAGTGATTCAGCGAACCTGGGGTGCTGCAGGTGTCTTGAATTTACCCAGGACAGGCTTCGATTTGTAAGGCATGTAATATGTTACATTGCCCTTTTGATAACTGATGACATTATTGAAGACACCTTTTTGTGCCTTCGGAACGGGGAGGTTTCTATTCTGGTGAAACGTGTAACCTGAACCCATTGATACCTTAAGGTCTTTTTTCACCGTGGCGAATGTCGATTTCTTGCTTTTCCCACCGATAGTATAATTCCCATCAATAGCAAAAGCATATCCTGTTGTTGCAAGCAAAAACAAGAACACCGCTACATTACGGACCAAAACAGACGATTCATATGGGTGTGAAGAAGTCATTCCTGACAAATGTATGGATAATCCTTCAGAATCCCCCAAATGATTGTGCGGGGTTCTGTTATTCTTAGAATCTTGTATGGACATGGCAAGGGTCTTAATGATTTTGTAACTCACTGTAAGTCAAACTATTTTTTGTCGTCTTGAATTGCTTCGGATGTTGTTTTGCCTCTTTGAATCAACATTAACATTACATGTGCAAAATTGATGCCGTCTTTTTCGTCTGGTCAATGTGCATGTATGGTCAGCGTTTCCATATCACCAAGATGGCGGGGATCTGTTTTTGGTTGTGCGCGTTGCTGAAGTTTTTTGTTTCGGCTTATAATCTTAAATTACATCAACCTTACGAAACATGAGCAGAGAGTCATACCGACACGAACACGAGGATATCCGGGATTTGTTGCGGAAGTATAATAATGTCAGGGCGGGCAGGAGTGCACATATGCTGACTGAGGACTCGTTTGAGCGCATCATCGATCATTATGACGACCTGGATGATCTGGAAGGGGCGATAGAGGCGGCTGAGACGGGTATTGAGCAGCATCCCTATTCGGCATCCCTGATCATAAAAAAAGCCGATTTGCTGATCTCGACCAAGCGATATGACGATGCGTTGGAATTGCTTGACAGGGCGGAGATACTTGATAGTACCGACATTGATATTTACATTTTACGCACCGATGCCTACCTGGCGCAGGATCGTCAGGAGTTGGCTGTAGAGCTTCTGGAAGAAGCCATCGATCGGTTCACAGGCGAGGATCGGATAAATCTTTTGTTTGAACTTGCCGATGTGTATGACGACTATGAGGAGTTTGATAAGATCTTCGATTGTCTGCGCATGATCCTCACACATGAACCGAACAACGAAGAGGCACTGTATAAGATATGTTTCTGGACAGATTTCACCGGCAGAAATGAAGAGAGTATACGGCTTCATGAACAGATCATTGACGAATACCCATACAACGAGCTTGCATGGTTCAATCTGGCTGCGGCTTTCCAGGGATTGAAGCTGTTTGAAAAGTCCATTGATGCGTATAAATATGCCCTGGTCATCAACGAAAAATTCGATTATGCGTACAGGAATATGGCGGATGCTTATATCCGTCTGAGGAAATTCAGGGATGCCATTGAGGCGCTGGAAAAAGTAGTGGAGTTATCCCGGCCGGAGGATGTCATCTATGAGGCCATCGGACATTGTTATGACCGCTTAAAAAATCCGGCACAAGCAAGATTTTATTATCGTAAAGCATCACACCTCAACCCCCAGGATGCCAAAATTCTGCATAAGATCGCACTGACGTACATGAACGAAGCCAAATGGTCACATGCGGTGAAGTATCTGGAGATGGCATTGCGGATCAGCAGGAACAATCATGAATTCAACCTCACGATGGGCGAAGCACAGATGCATCTCGGCCATACCAGGGAAGCCATACAGCATCTCACGATGGTGGTACATAGTCGCCCCCGAAACGTCGCTGGCTGGGAAGCATTGATCCGCTGCCTATATGAGGCGGGTCAATTCCAGGATGTGGTGATCCAGGCCATTGCGGCATTCAAGGTGACCGGAGGAAAGCCCGTCTTCAGATATTATCATAGTGCAGGGCTTTTCGCGATGCATCAATCGAAGGAAGCCCTGCTGGTATTGGAAACAGCCATCATAGAATCGCCAAGGCTTCTGCGGAAATTGCTTGATCTAGTGCCCTCCCTGATGCAGCATCCTCAGGTTTTGGACATGATCGCACTGCACCGGCGTAAAAAGTCTTCCAAATCCTGATATATTTTAAATCTTTTGCTGATGGCGAACGCCATTCTTTGTAGTTTTGGGCGCTTTCAAACCGCGATCGATGAACTACAATCTTACTCAGATTCCTGACCGTTTTCAGAAACCTCGTATTTCCGGCATAACCATGGTCATGGATAAGGGCCTTAGCATTGAAGAGGCCCGCAATTTCATGAGCATTGCCAAGCTGCATGTTGATGTGATCAAGCTTGGATTTGGTACATCCTATGTGACCCCTGACCTCAGGGAGAAGATCGAGCTGTACCAGTCTGCCAACATCCCCGTTTATTTTGGAGGCACTTTGTTCGAGGCATTCCTTATCCGGAATCAATTCAACGACTACATTGCCCTCTGTAAGGACTATGGCATCACACACATGGAGGTCAGTGATGGCTCGATCACGATCCCCCATGCGGAAAAGTGTGGCTACATTGAAAAACTCATCAAGTACGGTACCGTGCTGAGTGAGGTGGGCAGCAAGGATGCCGCCCATATCATCCCTCCATACAAATGGATAGAACTGATGCGTGCCGAACTCGAGGCAGGCGCCACCTACGTCATCGCGGAAGCCCGTGAGGCCGGTAATGTGGGCATCTACCGTGGATCAGGCGAGGTCAGGGAAGGACTTGTACAGGAAATCCTGACGCAGATACCCGGTGAGAAGATCCTCTGGGAGGCTCCGCAAAAAGCACAGCAGCTTTATTTCATCGAGTTGCTTGGTTGCAATGTGAACCTGGGGAATATCGCACATTCTGAAGTGATCCCTCTGGAGACCATGCGGCTGGGCCTGCGTGGTGATACCTTTCACATGTTCCTTGACAAGGATCTGAATCCATGAGGATTTTTGGGCTCATCGGCTACCCCCTGGGGCATTCATTCTCCCACCGGTATTTCACAGAAAAATTTTCTCGTGAGGGCATCACCGATTGCATATACAGGCTCTTTCCGATCAGTTCCATAGACGAATTCGACCGACTATGGGAAGATAATCCCGATCTCTGCGGACTGAACGTTACGATTCCGTATAAGGAAAAAGTGATCCCATATCTGAACCAAACGACACAGGTCGTGCAACGGTCAGGAGCCTGTAATTGTATCAAAAAAACAGCAAATGGACTGGTTGGCCATAATACCGATGTGATCGGATTCGACCGATCGCTCAGGCGTAGGTTGAGACCAGACCATCGATCCGCCCTCATCCTCGGAACAGGCGGTGCGGCTAAGGCAGTGGCTTTTGTCCTTCAGGAGTCCGGTATCCGATACCGTTTCGTGAGCCGCAATCCCACTGACCAGCAGCTGGGATATGATGCACTCACCAGAGAGGTGATGGACACCCATACACTGATCGTCAATACGACGCCTGTGGGTATGTATCCACATCAGGATGAAGCACCGGAAATCCCTTATGAGATGCTTTCAGGTGCACATTATCTTTTTGACCTGGTGTACAATCCGGAAGTCACCCGCTTCCTGCAGTATGGAAAGGAGCGGGGCGCCATCATCGAGAATGGGGGTGATATGCTACAGATACAGGCAGAGGAGAGCTGGACCATCTGGAACGAAGACCTGCATTGACATCTCTATTGTTCTTCTTGGAGGGCGGAGGCCATGTCTATGATATCGAAAAAATGCCCCGGAGCGGGCATATAGGTAGAACGACCCATTCTTTGCTGCCAATCTGATAACTTAGACTCCCAGTATCTTGTGGCATCCGGAGCATCCTTCTGTTGGAGGGACCCGACCATTTCCTCAAGTTTATAGTTTATCCTGCTCCAATTGCCATTGGCATCGCAGACCTGTATGTAGTTCCTGTCCTGGAACCTGACACGGGTGAAGAATTTCTTTGTCTTTCGCCGAGCATATGATGGTGTGATTTCCTGCCGGGAGACGGTCATAGCGGATGGGAGGGTTTGAGTTACGACCGTGGACCGGGCTGTGGATTCATTTTTTGTGGTGGATGGTTTGGTTTCTGCCGGAATGGATGCATGCTGGTCATGCGAACCCACTGATCCTGGGGTTTGGTTTGAATCAGTCTGGACGGTTCCAAGATTTTTTCCCGAAGCCCGGGATCCGCTCAGTGAAGAGATGCCTGCGGCCATTTTCCCGGGTTCATGATCCATTATCCAGATGGAGATGGCTATGATGGTGCAAGCTGCAGCGACCGATGCCGCATAAGGCAGAATTTTCCGGTATAAGGGAACGATCTGCGGGACTTTCTGTTCCTCCGTCCGGGGTATGGGGGATAATGCAGCGGATATCGATTCCCAACAATGGGCTGTAGGGACTGCTTCAAATCGAAGGAGTTCATGCCGGAGCCGGTGGGGCTCCTCTTGTAGTTCTTTGGCGAGGGCATCCCAAACTTTTTTCGGGGGAGTTTCTTCGTGTTGATATAGGTTATCTCGCCATTCCATTGTGATCAGGTGTTACATGCCTTTTGTGGCGTTTTTTTTGAGTTTTTCCTGCAGGATCGCTTTCGCCCTTGCCAGTTGCGATTTGCTGGTGCCTTCGCTGATCCCCATCATGTCGGCAATTTCCTTGTGCGTATACCCTTCCACCACATACAGGTTGAATACCGTCCGGTATCCTGGAGAAAGGGTCTGTATGAGCTTTACAAGGTCTTTCGCAGCCATTTTGTCGAATGCCGTCCACTCCCTGTCCGTCACGTTATTCTCCTGTTGTTCTGTCACAGGATGCATATGTGAGGTCTTTCTGTAATGTTCTATCGCCGTGTTTACGAATATCCTCCTCATCCAACCTTCGAATGAGCCATCTCCCCTGAAGCGACCAATATTTCGGTAGACTTTGATGAAGCCTTCCTGCAGGATATCCTCCGCATCTTCGGCATGGTTTGAATACCGGAGGCAGACGCCGTACATTTTTGGTGCAAATTGCCGGTACAACGCTTCCTGTATCCTGGGGTCAGCATCATTGCATCCCTTTATCAAGTCGCTGTCGGAAAAGATTTGGTTGCCTGTGGGCTTCATTATCTGCAAAAAAAACGTTTATTGGTCGTACCCCAATGGATTTTCGCTTGAAATCAAACATTTTCCATGAGGAAGTCCATGAGTTTGTCCATGGCTTTTTTTCTGTGGCTGAAGCGATTCTTATCCTGGATGTCCATTTCAGCGAAAGTCAGGCCAGCTCCATCCGGGATGAATATCGGATCATACCCGAAACCTTTTGATCCGGCGGCTTTCTGGGTAATGCTGCCCTCGCAGATCCCGGTGAAGGAATACGCTTGTCCTTCAAGTATGAGCGATATCACCGTTCGGAAGCGTGCTTTCCGGTTTTGGGATGTCCCCAGCCTTGACAGGAGTTTATGCATATTCGCGTCAGGTTCGGCAGCCTCTCCGGCATATCTGGCCGAGCGAACACCCGGTTCGCCATCCAATGCGTCTGTTTCGAGGCCTGTATCCTCGCTGAAACAGTCTAAGCCGGTCATTTGGTGGATCGTCATGGATTTCTGGAGGGCATTTTCTTCCAGCGTGTCGAAGGGTTCGGGGATATCGGTATGGATACCTGCCTCCTGAAGGGTGACCAGCACAAAGGCATCGCCCAGTACAGAACGGACTTCTTTTATCTTGTGCGGGTTATTGGTGGCGAATATTAGTTTTTTCATGATGGTCAGTTGAGGAAGAGCTGCTTCAGGGCTGCCCAGAGTTTTCTTTTTTGTGCATCGTCACTTCCAAGTTTTTGAAGGTCGGGGGCGTGCATGAACCGGATGCCTGCAAAACCCTGTACCTGATGGGCGGGGAAATGAACAGGCAGGGAAAGCGCTGACGGATCGATGCCGAAGAGCAGCACCACGGTGGGCTTCCAGGCACTGGCCAGTGATTGATGATCCCTGGCCTCGACCTGGTGGATGTTCAGGATGAGTACATCTTTAAGGCTGAGCCGGCAGGCCTTCAGGATGTTCAGGAGGAATTCCAGGTCCGGCTCACGGATGGTGGCGCAGTCAGCATAGTTCACGAGGATGAGGATGTTTTTTTTATGCTCCCCCAATGTGTTGCTGATGGGGGGCGTTGACTGGCTATGCCCTTCGCTGGGCTCCTGTTTGCCGATATCCACCAGCGAGTGCTGGTACATTTCTTTCAGGATGTACCCCGGCAATTTTACCGGTAAGGGATGCGTTTCGTTTTGATTGTCATGCATAGAGGCTGCAAAGGTTAGCCTTTTTTTGTTTCTTTGCATTCCAAAAACGATTGACATGAATGATGCATTTGAGCCGACGATAACCTTGGGCGAAACTTCCAAGCTGCATGATATCAAACTGGAGAACCTTCCTTTCGGGAAGTATTTTTCGGATCACATGCTGGAGGCGGACTATGAGGATGGCGTCTGGAAGAATGTGGAGATAAGACCCTATCAACCTGTTTCCTTTTTTCCTGCACTTTCTGCGATCCATTACGGGCAGTCCATATTCGAAGGGATTAAGGCATTCAGCATGGCGGATGGCGGCATTTCCATTTTCAGGCCCTATGAGAATCTAAAGCGGTTCAATCATTCTGCTGAGCGGATGGAGATGCCGGCGGTTCCGGAGGAGCTTTTCATCGAAGGTATGCGCAGGCTCATCCGTGTGGACAAGGGCTGGGTACCCTCATTCCCTGACCATTCCCTTTATATCAGGCCATTCATGTTCGCCACCGACCAGTTTCTTGGTGTGCGTCCGTCGGAGACGTATAAATTCATGATCATCCTTTGTCCTTCGGGTCCATTCTTCATGGAACCGCAAAGGATCTACGTGGAAGAGCATTTCGTGAGGGCAGTTGCCGGTGGCGTGGGTTTTGCGAAGGCAGCCGGCAATTACGGTGCTGCGATGCATGCTACGGCGCAAGCCAGGAAAAAAGGTTTCGACCAGGTTTTATGGACGGATCCTTACGAACACAAGTACGTGCAGGAGATCGGTATGATGAATGTATTTTTCCGCATCGGGGAAAAAGTCATCACGCCCGATCTGGATGCGGGTACCATCCTTGGTGGGGTGACCCGCAACAGCGTCATTGTACTGCTCCGCGAGTCGGGCGTAATGGTGGAGGAGCGTCAGGTGTCGATGGACGAGATCACGGATGCTTATGACAATGGGCAACTTCGGGAGGTCTTCGGCTCAGGAACCGCTGCCAGCGTATCTTTTATACGGGAATTATCGTATAAGGGCAAGTCCATGTCTTTTGATCCGGATGCATTCGAAACGGCACTGGCCCTTCGCACTGCCATGACGGACATCAAAGAGGGTCGAGTGCCTGACAACCATGGCTGGA
>JBIKIB010000382.1:0-3712 GCA_044361845.1 Chitinophagaceae bacterium
CCAACCATTGACCATCGAACATATATTGATTTGCATTGGCCGGATTCATCTGAAGCTGATAAACATCCACTCGGTCGCAAAGGTTTACGGTATGTGCCCATCCAAGGTTTTCATTCACACCATGCAGGACGCAGGGACCTCCAGCTAATAACCCCCCCAATGCATTCCATCCCTCTTCGCTCTGCAAATGAGCCTCATAAAATGCCTCGGGCCCTTCATTGGGCTGGTGTGCATTTATTGCAAGGAAAGCCTCTCCGCTACTCGTCCTGGAAGGGTGTATAGCAATGGCATTGGAACCCATTTTATCATAGTCTATCACAGACGTGACCGTATTATTGAAAATATTGGCGAGTGCACGGCTTGCTCCGTTGAAAATCGTAAGCGATAACACAGATGATGAAATATAGTCTTTGATCGTAATCGGAAAGAGTTTTGGGTGCAGCACTTCGCCTGGGTGTGCTTTTGCATAGTCATTGAGCCCCTGAACATATCCTTCTGACAAGCGTATGAAATCGGGTGACAATGTGTGCCATCTTTCATCTGTGATCTCTCGACATCTGAATAACGAAAATGCATAGTCCCCGGCTGCACCTTTCTTACCGAGTACACGACCCATCAAGCCTTTTGATGCCAGTAAAAGCGTCTGAAGGCTTTTGAAATCATCCTCTGAATGTGCCCATGCCAGACCATAAGATACCTCTGGGTCGGTCTTTGCAAAAATATGCGGTATGCCGAAACTGTCACGGGCTATCGTGATCGCCTGGGGATCGATCTGCGCAGTTCCCGAATTAGAAACAAAAAGAAAAAGAACGAGAAAATATTTCATCATTGATCGTTTATCTGATTTTCACATAAGAAGAGGACAATAACATGCAACGTATTTCACTTCACAAATGATATTGATCATTGTTAAGAAGCAAGATATTCCACAATTTACATCCGCCTTGCGTTAAGTAAAGGATCATTTACAAAAAGAACCTCTGTAAAACACCAGTCATGTCAAAAAACCTAAAGCCTATCTTATTTTCATCCTGCATTCTATTGTTCATGATGGTGTTGAGTGCTCAGGCAACTGCTCAAAAAAACGCAAAGGACAAAAAGCTTGAAAGCGATTGTTCATTTGCCCGTGAGGCATTCATCAGTAAAGATCTACTGATGAAAACCCTGTTCGAGAATGCGACCGCCTATGTCATTTTCCCAAACGTTGGAAAAGGCGGGTTCATCGTAGGTGGTGCCATGGGCAATGGAATCGTGTACCAGAAAGGTAAGCCAGTCGGGAAAGCAAAACTGACTCAATTAAGTGCAGGGCTTCAAGCTGGAGGACAATCATACAGCGAGGTCATCTTCTTCGAGAACCAAGATGTTCTCAATAAATTCAAGGAAAACAAAGTGGAATTCTCGGCTTCAGCCTCAGCTGTGATAGCGAACGAAGGTGCAGCTGCAAATCAGAACTATCAGGATGGCGTGATGATATTCGTTCTTGTAAAAGGTGGACTAATGCTGGAAGTATCTGCGGGTGGACAGCAATTCAAATACTCGGAATTTTGAATAAATATCGCATGCCAGGATTTATTATAGTTCATTGTGATTTTCTGTTATGAAAATCACGTCCACCGACTGATATCATCGATTCTCCAATAGTCTTGGTTTTTGCTTTAGAAGCTGAAATAGCAGTTCCTCCACAAATACGAAATCCTCTCTGCTCTTCCCGGATCATATCGAATAAATTCACTTCAGTCATTGAAAAGGATTGAATCATCTGGAATGCAAAAGAAAATGTCCCTGCTTCTTTAAAGATCAGCAATAAATAATACGATCAGTATGGAGATCTCTCTTTATCAATTCCAAATTGAGTGTCTAAATATGGCTTAAAAATACCATTGGACAGAAGTGACCAACAAATATTCAAGGTATTGAATGCATGGCTTCAAGTCGGATGATTCCCTATTAGTATGCATATTTCACGATGTTATCACAGATCCCAAATGTCTGCCTGAATGTATCCTGGACCAGGAATAGGGTTAAGTAGAGGTTCATACAAATGCCAATCCAAAATCTGAGGCTTAAAATTTTATTGTTCAAGAGGTTTGGATCAAGAGACATTCAAAATCTCGACATTGCCAAAAGCCCGATAAGGCTAAATTCTCATAAGGATATTCCCTTTTCCAATATCAGTCAGCAAAAAAAATGAAAAAATCTCGAACATTCATGAATATAACAGTAATAAACTTAATAGATATCCCGACGTATAGTTTGATCTCCGGAATTTCCAGCATAAGGCATTAAATCGATTGTGTTAAATGGCAAAAACCATGGACGGGGAATCTGTACCTTTATCCATCCCAAAATTGATCAAATACAAAAATTCCACACGAATGATCTTACAGATAACAGACCTTAAGAAGGTCTACCCAAATGGCGTTAAGGCGTTGAACCATGTGAACCTAACCCTTCAAAAAGGGATGTTCGGACTACTCGGACCTAATGGTGCAGGTAAAAGCACCCTCATGAGAACCATTGCTACACTCCAGGATCCTGACAGCGGGACCATTCACCTGGGAGATATCGACGTTATTAACAATAAACATGAGATCAGAAAAATACTCGGCTACCTCCCTCAAGATTTTGGCTTTTACCCAAAAGTATCGGCCCTTGATCTGCTGAACCATTTTGCTGTCCTCAAAGGCATTGCAGATAAGAAAGAACGCAGGGAGATCGTGGATGCCCTCCTTCAACAGACCAACCTGTATGAGGAGCGGAAAAGAAATGTCAGTGAATATTCAGGCGGCATGCGGCAACGCTTTGGGATCGCACAGGCACTGCTGGGAAATCCAAAACTGATCATCGTGGATGAGCCGACTGCCGGTTTGGATCCCATGGAGCGAAATCGATTCCACAATATCTTAAGCGAAATCGGCGAACAGGTGATCGTTATCCTATCGACGCATATTGTTGATGATGTGCGTACGCTCTGCAAGCAGATGGTGGTGATGAATAACGGCACGATCCTGCTGGAAGGTACTCCTGCAGAAACGGTTGCCTCCGTACAGGGCAGGATCTGGACAAAAGCAGTCGAAAAGGATGCTTTCAAACATTACCGAGACACCATGCCGGTCATTTCCCATCATATCTCTGAAGGTAAAATGGTCGTACACATCCTGTCGGATGCTTGCCCGGAAGAGGGTTTTGAACAAGCCGAAGCTACCCTGGAAGACGTTTATTTTTCCACCATCACCCAAAACTAAGGATCGACCATGTTTCGCGAAATATACAGGTTCGAATTAAGATACGCTTTCAGGCGTCCGTATACCTATATCTACTTCAGCATACTTTTTTTTCTCACACTCATGATCGGTCTTGCCAGTTCAGGTGTATTCTCGACAACCCGGTCGGATAGCCTGACACTTGCCAACTCCGCCGGGGCCATCGCAACCATCCTGCTGGGAACGAGCAGCAGCATCTTCAGCATATTGGTGAGCGTATTGCTGATCTCTGCCATGGCTTCGGGTATCCAAAAGGATTATCAGTACAATATCCACCCTTTATTCTTCACCAAGCCGATTTCCAAAGGTGGCTATTTCTTCGGTAGGCTTTGGGGAGGGTTCACAGTGGCCGTCTTCATGTTCAGTGGTTTATTACTGGGCTATT
This sequence comes from Chitinophagaceae bacterium, assembly GCA_044361845.1. GTDB lineage: Bacteria > Bacteroidota > Bacteroidia > Chitinophagales > Chitinophagaceae > Pollutibacter. Next base: position 3,649 of record JBIKIB010000382.1, read on the forward strand.
GGATTGGAAGCTTGTTCGGTATGGGCAAGCCAATGATGGGTGAATATAGGGTCATGAATTACCT
>JBIKIB010000078.1:0-12270 GCA_044361845.1 Chitinophagaceae bacterium
AATCCCTTTCGGGTAATGGGTGCAAAGCGATCCTCTCGGCCGGAAGGTCATAGGTGAATGTGCTGATGGATAGGTCTTTAGGGTCCATGGTGATGACGGTCAACTGACCTTTTACAAATTTACCGATGGTTTTCAGGTGAATCCAATGCCTGTCAGCATTGCCTTTGAGGGTATAATCAACAGGTTGTCCACATCAATTTGTGGGTTTATAACATCCAAATCATGTAAATCTTCTGAAACCCAGTAGCATTAACCCTTTTTCTTGTGGAAAAATTTAAATCTTCCTTTTTCAAATCGAAAGTGGGAAAATGTGTTATTTTGTGTGAATATAGATGAAGGGCTCTCTAACATATTGTAAATGATGGGTTTTCTTGGTGAATACGAGGCAACTCTAGACCCCAAAGGTAGGTTCCTGCTGCCGGCTGGCATAAAAAAACAGCTGTCGGAAGGGGATAATGCCCAGTTTGTTATCAACAGGGGTTTTGAGAAATGCCTGACTATTTACCCGATGGCGAGTTGGAAGCCCATTTTCGAAAAGATCAGCCTTTTGAATGATTTCGAGCCGAAAGTGCGGGCTTTTCGCAGGCATTTTCTGAATGGTGCCATAGCCCTGGAGCTTGACTCGGCAGGTCGGATCCTGATACCAAAGAATCTGATGGAACATGCGGGTTTGGATAAGGACATCGTATTGGTGTCCGCAGTGACGAAACTGGAGATATGGGACAAGGGAACATATAAGCAGCTCTTTGAATCTTTTTCACCTGATGAGTTCAGTGAACTCGCAGCGCAGGTCATGGCGCCTCCGGGCTTCTGATCAGCGGCAAAAGAAAACCGAATGCCGAAGCGAATATCGCCGGAAGAGGAAAGCGGCAATGCATACCATGTGCCGGTGATGTTACAGGAAGCGGTGGATGCTCTGGATATACGACCCGATGGTGTCTATGTCGATTGCACATTCGGCGGTGGAGGGCACAGCCGGGCAATCCTCTCGAAACTGGGGAATGGTGGTCGTCTATTTGCTTTCGACCAGGACGAGGATGCAAGGGTAAACCTGCCCCAGGATCCGAGGCTCGTTTTCATACCACAGAATTTCCGGCATATCGGAAGATTTCTGAGGCTTCACAAAGCGGGTAAGGTCGACGGCGTACTGGCAGATCTTGGGGTCAGCAGCCATCAGTTCGATGAGGGTGATCGGGGGTTTTCAATCCGCTTTGATGCACCGCTCGATATGCGTATGGATAAGCGGCAGTCCCTCACCGCTGCCGGTCTGCTGCTGGAGATGCCTGTGGAAGATATGCACCGCATGTTCGAACGATACGGGGAAGTCACCAATGCCCGAACCCTTGCGCAAACACTCGCCAGGGTGCGGGTACTCTCTCCCATTCGGACGGTGGGACAGCTCAAGGATGCCGCTGCATCGATCGTGAAGGGTAATCCGAACCGGTATTTTGCTCAGGTATTCCAGGCATTGCGCATTGCCGTAAATGATGAGTTCGGTTCTTTGGAAGAGATGCTTGAGCAGTTGCCTGACATCGTAAAACCCGGGGGTAGGGTGGTATTCATCACATTCCACAGCCTCGAGGACAGGATCGTGAAGCGATTTTTTAAAGAGGGTGGTCTTCATGGGCAGGAAAAAGATGAAGTGTATGGGACAAAAATGAAAGAACGTCCCTTTGATATGATGAATAAAAAACCGCTGTTGCCTTCTGAAGAAGAGATAATGGTCAACCCCAGAGCCCGGAGCGCAAAACTCAGGGTCGCGGAAAGGAAAAGCAACAACGAACTCGAATAATTATCCAATATCCGTAAAGCCATCCAACACGTCGCATATGGCTGTTACACAACACGGAAAAGATGCCCGAAGGGAGTGGATGAAAATCCTTCCTGCCCAGCAATGGGTGGTGAAGAACGTACCGTTCTTTCTGTATCTGTCCGTGCTCGCTGTACTATACATCTACAACGGACACTACGCAGAAAAAAAGATCAAGGATATCAACCGGACGGCCGGAGAGCTCAAAGACCTTCAATATGAATACAAAACCCTAAAAAGCGAGTTGATGTTCATGCAGAAGCAAAGTGAAATCATCAAGTTGGTAGCGCCATTTGGACTCAAGCAGATCGTCAGGCCGATTGTAAAGCTGCATGATACTCTAGCCCCTTGAATTAGAAATTTTTTAAAAGACAGATCAATTGGAAAGAAAAAATGACATACTGTGGAGGGTTTACCTGGTGTTCCTGGGTATCGTCATCTTCAGTTTTGTCATACTCGGTAAGGCCATCTACATTCAGCGTGTAGAGGGTGTTTACTGGAAAGGGCTGAGTGATAGTATTCTTTTGGAATATCGGGTGATGGATGCCGACCGGGGTACGATCTATAGTGAAAATGGCAGTATGCTCAGTTCGTCCATTCCATTTTTTGATGTCCGTGTGGATTTTGGGGCGCAGGGATTGCGGGAGAAAAACGGGAAGCGTTTCAAGGAAAATATCGACTCCATTTCGTTGGGGCTTGCCAGTATGTTCCGGGATAAGTCGTACACTGATTACAAAAAAGAGCTGCAGAAAGGATTTCGGGATAAGGAAAGATACTATTTGTTGAAGAAAAATATAAGCTTTCGCCAGTATCAGGAGATGAAGTCTTTGCCGTTGATCCGCCTTAGTCGCAACAAAAGCGGCTTCATATTCGAGGACCGGGAGAAAAGGCTCACGCCCTTCGGTTTGCTGGCGAACCGCACCATCGGCCTTGCCCGTAGTTATGAAGATGGCAATAGGAAGATGGTCAATAAGAATGTAGGGCTGGAGCTCACCTATGATGGTGTACTGAAAGGGGTCAGTGGCAGGCACCTGGTGCGCAGGATATCCGGAGGTGCCGTAGTGCCTGTCGAAGGTTCTGAGATCGAGCCTGAGAACGGCCATGATCTGTTGACCACGCTTGATATCAACATGCAGGATATTGCGCAACAAGCCCTGATGAAGAAGATGGTGGAGAATGAAGCCCTCAATGGTACCTGCATCGTCATGGAGGTATCCACCGGAAAGATAAAGGCCATGGTCAACCTCGGCAGGCAGAAAGACGGCAGCTATTTCGAGGATCTGAACTACGCAATCCGTCGCTCTGAACCGGGATCCACTTTCAAGCTTGTCACCCTCTTGTCTCTGTTGGAAGATAATTTCGCAACCCTCGAAAGCCAGGTCGATCTCGAGAACGGAGTCTGGCGGGTCGGCAACAGGACCGTTAAAGACAGTGAGCGGCATCGCAGGACATTGGTATCAGTTAAACAGGCATTCGAGCTGAGTTCAAACGTGGGGATGGCAAAGCTCGTCACCGCAAACTACGGCAGGACGCCTGAAAAATTCATCAACCATATCCGAAACCTCGGAATGGATTCGTCAACCGGACTCGGTCTGGTAGGTGAATCCAAGTCAACGATCATCACGCCCAAAAGCTCCTCCTGGAACGCCACAACCCTGCCCTGGATGGGATTTGGGTACAGCATATCCATCACGCCGCTTCATACACTCATGTTATACAACGCCGTTGCAAATGGTGGAAAGATGATGAAGCCCTATCTCGTAAATGCCATTTTAAAAGATGGCAACCTGGTCAGGTCCTACGAGCCGGTGACTGTGCGGGAACAGATCTGCAGCAAGACCACCCTTCCCCTTCTTAAGGAATGCCTCGAGGGGGTTATCACCAACGGAACGGCAAAGGTTCTTTTGACACCCTTCTACAATCTGGCAGGAAAGACCGGTACCGCCCAGGTGGCCAATGACTCAAAAGGATATACGAGCCATATATACCAATCATCATTCGCCGGATACTTTCCCGCCGAAAACCCCCGCTATTCCTGTATTGTGGTGATCGTGAACAAGCCCTTTGCCAAGATATATTATGGTGGTCTGGTCGCCGGTCCTGTCTTTCGGGAAGTCGCAGATAAGATCCATGCGATGGATATCGAGGCACAGCCCTTTTACAACGCCCCGAAACAAGCGGATACCAGCAGTTTTGCATGGAGTGGGTGGAGCAGGGATTTCAAATCGGTAGCGACCGCCTTCAGCATGTCGAATACCGATTCTGCCGGCAATGGCAGCTGGGGCGTGTGGACGAACGATCAAGACTTAACGGTCGTACGACCGTTGTCACTTGACAAGGAATTGATGCCGGATTTGACAGGGATGGGTTTAAAGGATGCGATTTATCTGCTGGAGAATATGAAGCTGAAAGTGTTGTATACAGGCACAGGAAAGGTCAGGGCGCAATCGATCCCGGCAGGGACAAGGATCGCAAAGGGACAGGTCATGCGACTGGGACTACAGATGGGAAGATAGACTTGGATGGAACGGCCAGCTGTGAAAATCATTGAAAGCAAACAGAAAGAAAAAAAGAAAGGTTGAAGAATGGCGCTGCTGCATGACATATTGTACAATGTCCGACTTCGTTCGGTGTCAGGAAGCACTGCCGTAGAGGTGGGTAGCGTCCACATCGATTCAAGGGAAGTGGAGGCCGGTGGTTGCTTTATCGCAATCAAGGGCTCCATGTCTGACGGACATAAGTATATACCGGTGGCAGAGTCAAAAGGCGCTGTTGTGGTCATATGCGAGCAGATGCCTGCTGAGATGTCACCCGATGTGACATATGTATGTGTGGAGAATACGGCGATAGCAACGGGATTCATAGCGCATGAATTTTACGGAAGGCCATCCGAGCGGGTCCGTCTTGTAGGTGTCACCGGGACCAATGGAAAAACAACGATTGCGACATTGCTCTACAAGTTGTACACTGAGCTCGACCATCATTGTGGATTGATTTCGACCGTTCAGAACCAGATAGGCACGGAGGTCGTTCCCGCATCCCACACCACGCCGGACGCTGTGAGCCTCAACAGGATGCTTCGCCGGATGTCGGATGCCGGATGCTCCCATGTATTCATGGAATGCAGCAGCCATGCCATCCACCAGCATAGGATCGCAGGACTGCATTTCGCCGGGGCCATCTTCAGCAATATCTCGCATGATCACCTGGATTATCACGGGACTTTCGACGAATATATCCGTGTGAAGAAATCATTCTTCGACAATCTGGCGTCAGATGCATTCGCCATCTCAAACCTTGACGATAAGCGGGGTACCGTGATGCTTCAGAATACAGCTGCTGACAAGTTTTACTATAGCCTGCGTTCCATTTCCGATTTCAAAGGCCGGATACTGGAGAATAGTCTGGCAGGTCTGCAGATGTTGATCAACGAACAGGAAGTACAGTTCAGGCTCATCGGCGAGTTCAATGCATACAATCTGCTGGCAGTCTATGCCGCCGCAGTCTGCCTCGGTGAAGACCGGCAGGAAGTGCTTCGGATCATGAGTAAGCTGCAGGGTGCCGAAGGACGCTTCGATGCCTTCGTTTCGCAACAAGAAAGGATCATCGGCATCGTGGACTATGCACATACCCCTGACGCGTTACTCAATGTGCTGGCAACCATCAGGAAGGTGGCAAATGCCGGGGAGAAGATCATCACCATCATCGGTTGTGGTGGCAATCGTGACAGGACCAAACGTCCGTTGATGGGGGAAGTCGCCTGTGCCCATAGCGACAGGGTCATCTTCACATCAGACAATCCGCGTGACGAGGATCCCGGTGCGATCATCCGGGAGATGGAAGGCGGAGTAACGGTGAACCATAAACGAAAATTCATATCCATACCCGATCGGCGGGAAGCGATAAAGACAGCAGTCAGTCTGGCAGGTAAGGATGACATCATCCTACTCGCTGGAAAGGGACATGAAAAATATCAGGAAGTGCGCGGTGTGAGGTTCGCCTTCGATGATAAGCAGGTGTTGACGGAGATGTATGAGGTGCTGGGTAAATGAGTGAAGGTTGACTCGTGAGAAGGGTCGTGTGAAGGGCGGTTTTGTAAAGGATTTTTTTAATGGCTGGATGGCCGAACATCATTCAAAACAGATTTTTTAAACCATGTTGCATCAACTCTTCCAATGGCTGGCCGAAGAGGGCGTGAGGTTCCCGGGGAGCAGATTGTTTCAGTTCATCACCTTCCGGGCGATGTTGGCAATATTGCTTTCTCTGTTGATCACGCTGTTCATTGGGAAGAGGATCATTGAGTTCCTGAGGGCCAGGCAGATCGGGGAGAGTGTGCGGGAATTGGGACTGGCAGGAGAACATCTTAAGAAAGGTACACCTACCATGGGTGGCGTGATCATTTTGCTGGGCATACTTATTCCAACGCTTCTTTTTGCAGATATCAGCAAGGTGTACATCCAGCTCGTGATCCTTAGCACGGTATGGCTCGGCATAGTGGGGTTCATCGATGACAGCTTGAAACTGCGTGCAAAACGACTCACTCAGAAGCAAGGCGGAACCTATCAGAAAAGTGATAAAGATGGTTTGGCAGGTTGGTCGAAAGTCATGGGTCAGATCGGATTGGGGTTGATCATCGGAGCGACACTCATCTTCAGTGATGATGTCAAAGTCTACAGGGAGTATTCGGGTATCAATAAGCCTGAAAAATCACTGCATGTGGAATTCGAAGGGAAAACGCGGTATTTCGTCGCAGCGGACGAGCCCGTCACGACGATCCCTTTTGTTCGCGGGCATGAATTCAACTATGCAAAACTCCTGCCGAAGGCCCTTCGGGATTATACCTGGGTGCTGTATATCCTGGTCGTGATCTTCATCGTGACCGCGGTGTCGAACGGAGCGAATATCACCGATGGTATCGACGGGCTAGCTACCGGGGTGTCCGCCATCATCGGCATCTGCCTGGCCATTTTCGCCTATGCGAGCGGCAACGTGCGCCTGGCAGACTACCTGAACATCATGTATATCCCGAACCTGGGTGAAGTATCCATATTCATAGCAGCGATGATCGGTGCTTGCATAGGGTTCCTATGGTATAATACCTACCCCGCTCAGGTTTTCATGGGAGATACCGGCAGTCTCGCCCTTGGGGGCATCATCGCGGCACTGGCGATCATCATCCGGAAAGAGCTGCTCATCCCCATCTTCTGCGGCGTGTTCCTGGTGGAAAACCTCAGCGTGATGATGCAGGTCGCCTGGTTTAAATATACACGGAAGAAATACGGCACGGGTCGAAGGATATTCCTGATGAGCCCGCTACACCACCACTACCAGAAAATGGGATTCCACGAAAGCAAGATCGTCGTGAGATTCTGGATCGTGACCATCATGTGCGTGGTGTTCGCCATACTATCCCTCAAAATTCGATGAAACACATAAAAGCATTACATGAAAAACCCTAACCGAAAGAAGAACACCCGTTACCCTGAGATCTAACAGTATTTCTATGATTCATCCAATGAAAGACCAATTTTTTTAATTCTTCGATGGAACACAAAATCGTCATACTGGGAGCCGGTGAAAGCGGCGTAGGCGCCGCCATCCTTTGTAAAAAGCTTGGGTATGACCTTTTTGTGTCAGATGCGGGAGTTATCGGGGAGAAATTCCTGAAAGAACTTGCCGTGCACGAAATTCCCTATGAACAGGGGGGACATGATGAACGGCTTGTGCTGGATGCCGATGAAGTGGTGAAGAGCCCCGGCATCCCGCACGCCCACCCCCTCGTCAGACGAATACAGGCGGCGGGTATTCCCATCATCAGCGACATCGAGCTGGCATTCCGCCACAAAGGTGCAAGCCGGATCATCGCGGTCACCGGCAGCAACGGAAAGACGACCACAGCTTCTTTGATATATCATATCTGTAGATATGGTGGTTTGGAATGCGCACTGGTGGGCAATATCGGGGTATCCATCGCAAGACAATTAGCACTCGATCCAAAGCCATTGTATGTGGTGGAGGTCAGCAGCTTTCAGCTCGACGATATCAAAACATTCAGACCCGATGTGGCGGTATTGACGAATATCACAGAAGACCATCTCGACAGATATGACCAAAATTTCGGGAACTATATAAATGCCAAGTTCAGGATCACGGAAAATCAGACGCATAGCGACCATTTCATCTATTGTGCCGATGATCCTGTTACCATGCAATACAAAGACAGATATAAGATTCAATCAAACCAACTGCCGTTTACCATGAACAGAGAGCTTCCCAAAGGTGCTTACATTATGAATGACCAGATGACGGTGGGTGGAAATGATCCGCTGACGATGGGTGTACTGGATTTCTCCCTCAAGGGGAAACACAACCAGTACAATACCATGGCAGCATGCCTGGCCGCTTCTGTCATGGACATCAGAAAGGAGAAAATCCGCGATGCTGTAACCAAGTTTGAAAGCCTGGAGCACAGGATGGAGAAAGTGGCCACCGTCAGGGGCGTGGAATTCATCAACGACAGCAAGGCCACCAATGTCAACAGCACCTGGTATGCCCTTGAAAGCATGACCAAGCCGGTGATCCTGATCCTGGGTGGGGTTGACAAAGGCAATGACTACGCCCTCATGGATGAACTGGTCCGTGAAAAGGTCAAGGCGATCGTCTGTCTGGGTAAAGATAACACAGCCATCAGGCAAGCTTTCGGCAAGTCCACAGCATCCATCGTGGATGCCCGAACCGCCGCCGAAGCTGTGGAGGCTTCTTTCCGGCTCGCCGCCAAAGGCGATGTCGTATTACTAAGCCCGGCCTGCGCAAGCTTCGATCTCTTCAAAAATTATGAAGACAGAGGCAAACAATTCAAACAAGCTGTACACGAACTATAAGGATTTACGGACCCGAGATCCATCGGGTCCAAGGAAAATACATGAACGAACAATCAAACATATCATCATCCCCATTCGGTCGGTTGACAGCCAGAACCAAAGGTGACAAAGTCATCTGGTCGCTTGTGACCATGCTGACGATGGCAAGTCTGCTGGTAGTCTACAGTAGTACCGGCACATTGGCATATACCATGTCGAAGAGTACTGAATTCTACCTGTTCAAGCAGGTGGTTTTCATCGCGGTCGGGATCTTGGTGATCTATTTTGCGCATCTCGTCAATTATACGCACTACTCCCGCATCGCCTTAGTATGTTTTCTGCTTTCCATACCCTTGCTGTTGTACACTTTATTATTCGGATCATCCATCAATGAAGCCAGCCGCTGGATAAAACTGCCGATCATAAACCTCACGGTCCAGACCTCAGACATGGCGAAGCTGGCGCTTTTTATGTATCTGAGTCGTCAGCTCAGCAAAACGCAGGATGACATCAAGGATTTCAAAAAAGGCTTCCTTCCTCTGATCATTCCCGTGTTGATCGTGTGCGGACTGATCGCACCGGCAAATTTGTCCACCGCAATGCTCGTCGGGGCCACCAGCCTGCTGCTGATGTTCATTGGTCGGGTGAGTATGAAACATATCGGCATGATGTTCCTGATGGTGGCGATACCCTTTTCAATCCTCATCTACATCGCAATGGCGGATCACGAAAAAGGCCAGGACCAGCCTCAAGTCCTTCCGGATACCATGACAAAAGGCCGTATGGAGACCTGGATAAGAAGAATTCAGGGTTTCATGTATGCTGATAAACAGGATGCGGCCTACCAGGTACAACAGGCTAAGATCGCCATCGCAAAAGGCGGATGGGTCGGTCTGGGCCCCGGTAACAGCGAAACACGGAACTTCCTTCCGCATCCATACTCGGATTTCATATACGCCATCACCATAGAAGAATACGGCATACTTGGCGCTGCCGTATTGCTCATGATCTATGTTACTTTCCTGTACCGTTGTATCGGTATTTTTCGCCGATGTCCCTATGCTTTCGGTGCATTCCTTGCACTTGGACTGGGGTTCACCCTTGTCATTCAAGCCATGGTGAATATGGCTGTAAACGTAAATCTCATGCCCGTCACTGGCGTCACCTTGCCCCTGGTGAGTATGGGAGGAAGTTCCTTTTTGTTCACCTGTATGGCGATCGGTATCATCCTCAGCGTAGCCCGGAATGCTGAACAGATGGAAAGGGATACCGCAGCTTCTTCGGATAACCCCTCAAAAACTACCGGAGATGCGTAGCCGAAAAATAATCATTGCCGGCGGAGGGACCGGAGGCCATATTTTCCCGGCACTGGCGATCGCCAACGCCATCCGGGAGCTGGAGCCCGGCACGGACTTCCTTTTTGTAGGTGCCAAAGGCAGAATGGAAATGGAAAAGGTGCCGGACGCTGGCTATCGGATCGTGGGCCTGGATATTACGGGATTCGACCGGCAGGCCTTATGGAAGAACATCCGACTGCCATTCAAACTTGTCAAAAGTTTCATGCAGGTACGCAGGGTATTCAGGGATTTCCCTGCTGATGCGGTCATAGGGGTGGGGGGATATTCAAGTTTCCCAGTGCTGCGATATGCTCAGTCCATCGGCGTCCCGACCTTCATTCATGAAAGCAATTCATTTGCGGGGAAATCGAATATACTGCTCGGGAAAAAATCAACGCTTGTATTTGTCGCTGCCAGCGGGATGGAAAGATTTTTCCCTTTGAAAAAAATCCGCATCACCGGGAATCCGGTACGCAGATCGATCGCAGGATCGACCATGACGCGCGAGGATGGTCTTCATTTCTTTGGGCTCGACCCCCGGAAAAAAACAGTCTTGTCTCTCGGTGGAAGCCTGGGTGCCAAGAGCATCAACGAAGCGGTGGAGGCGGGCCTGGATGCGATCTCGGAGGCCGGATTGCAGTTGATCTGGCAGACCGGGAAACCATTTGCGGAGAAGGCCTCCGAGGCTGTGAAAAGCCGGAAGGGCATGTGGTCGTCTTCCTTCATCAGGGAAATGCAGTATGCCTATGCCGCAGCAGATGTGGTCATCTCAAGGGCTGGGGCCATGTCGGTCGCAGAGATATGTGTCATGGGAAAAGCAGCGGTGTTCGTTCCTTATCCACTTGCTGCGGAAGACCATCAGACGGCCAATGCGATGGGTCTAGTGGCACAACATGCCGGGATGTGTGTACCTGATATAGACGCAGGAACAGACCTGATACCGACTGTATTGTCGCTCGCAAATGATGCCACAAAACGCAACGAGATCGGAAACCGTGCTAAAAGCCTGGCAACCCTGGATGCAGACATGACCATTGCACGCGCAGTTTTACAGGAGCTCGACAAATGGAATCGATAAAATGAAAAGTCTCGACGATATCAAAAGCGTGTACTTCATCGGCATCGGTGGCATCGGGATGAGTGCCCTGGCAAGGTATTTCTTGTCAAGGGGCGCTACCGTCCACGGATACGATCGTACATCTTCCGTTCTGACCCGAGAACTCGAGTCGGCCGGGATGATCATCGAGTACCGGGACCTACCAGAAACCATACCCCAGGTTCCGGATCTGGTGGTATATACGCCTGCGATTCCTGCCCAGAACAAGATTCTGGCTCATTTTCGGGCGATCGGAAAGGAAATCCACAAACGAAGTGATGTACTCGGATTGATCAGTAATGGAACATTCAATATCTGTGTGGCCGGCACACATGGGAAAACCACCATCTCTACAATGACGGCACACCTGCTCCGCCATTCTGAATATGGCTGCAACGCCTTCCTTGGTGGGATCTCTGCCAATTATGGTACGAACTTCTGGAGTGATGACAGGAATCTTGCCGTCATCGAAGCCGATGAATACGACAGGAGCTTTCTAAAGCTTAGTCCAGACCTGGCCGTCATCTCCTCCATGGATCCCGATCATCTTGATATCTATGGTACAGCGGAGGATATGGAGACAGCATATATTGATTTCGCTTGTCGTGTAAGGGATGGGGGGATGCTATTCGCACATAGCAGTTTGAAACGATTGAACGATCTAAAAGGGCCGGTAACAACATATTCCTTGGAGGACAAGGGTGCGGACATCCATTCCTCAAGCCCCGTCCCGCGGGACGGGGCATATCATTACGATGTGCATTTCCGTGATCATACACTGGAAGGCCTAACGCTTCATATGGGTGGGCTGCATAACGTGGAGAATAGCCTCGCATCGATCGGTATTGCTCGAAACCTTGGCATTTCAGATGATGCCATCCGCTCGGCCATCGCAGATTTCAAGGGCGTGAGACGACGGTTCGATTACAGGCTGAGGAACCCGCGGGTGACCTATATCGATGATTATGCCCATCATCCGCAAGAACTTAAGGCGTTGATCACTGGCGTTCGGGATATGTTCAAAGGCAGAAAATGCACCGTGGTTTTTCAACCACATCTGTTCTCCCGCACAAGGGATTTTGCGGCGGAATTCGCTGAAAGCCTCGACATGGCAGATGAAGTGTTGCTATTGCCGGTCTATCCCGCCCGTGAAGAACCCATGGAGGG
>JBIKIB010000079.1:0-12256 GCA_044361845.1 Chitinophagaceae bacterium
TCTATGATCTCCTTGACACGCAGTGGCCCCTCTTTCACCACGATCTCAACGGTCTCGCGGTTGCAAAGCCCATCACCCGCCACCAGTGTATCCTCGATATGCTTGTTGAAATCATCCAGATCCTCGTCCCATACCGCTGCCACACCGCCTTGCGCATATTTGGTGTTGGTCTCATCAGAAATGGTCTTGGTCATGACGATGATCTTCTTATCGGGCCTTGCCTCCGAAACTTTCAAGGCAAAGGTCAAGCCCGCGATTCCGGAGCCAATCACAAGAAAATCTGTCTGCATAAAAATAAAATTAAAGGGGGATAATGGAGGATCATGACATGAAAAGCACAAGACCGATCATGAATTCATAGCTCCCAAACCTCAATCCACTAATTACCCTGTAATTTGTTTATGGCTGCCGTCGCAGAATGGTGGGTTCTTCGACATCTTACACTGACACAACCAAACATCTTCCTCCTTCTCGAATGTCACCTTCAGGCTCTGATATGGTGCGCCTTCGATCTGCTTGTGACGACCATCACAAAAGGGTTGTTTTTCGCTCAGTCCGCAAGTGCACCAGGCATAGGTCTTGCCCGCCTCCACTTTCACACAAGCCGGCTCACATTTGGCAGCCTTTGGAAATCCTTCATTCGGTATCTGTTCCATATATTAATATTTATCGATGAATGTGTAAAGGTTGAAATCACCAGCCTGAAGGGCATGGACTATACGCCTGCGAAGTTCATCTTTTTGGATGTCTTTCATCCGTTTTTTCTGAATCAGATGATATGCGCGCTCCGCCAGCAGATGCGCATGCATCTCAGGCTTTTGCTTCCTCCGATGCATCTCACTTATGCATTCATTCAGATCAGACAAGCCCTCATGCCTCGATGCAGCTGTTTTTATGACAGGTATGCCTTTCTCTCCGCACGAACTCCCCGAACCCATCATGAGATGTAGGTTCCTGGCAAAAACATCCGCATCGGGCCGATCGCTTTTGTTGACAACGAAAATATCCGCGATCTCCATCAGCCCTGCCTTCATGGTTTGTATCTCGTCTCCTGCTTCCGGAACCAACACGACTATCGTGACATCCGCAAGTCCGGCGATCTCCACCTCACTCTGCCCCACGCCAACCGTCTCGATGATGATGTGATCGAACGGACATGCGGAAAGAAAAGACGTGATCTCCAGGATCGATGGATGAAGACCGCCCAATGACCCCCTCGTTGCCAGTGACCGGATGTACACATCAGGGTGATTGTACCAGCGGCTCATGCGCACCCTGTCTCCCAATAAGGCCCCGAGATTGAAAGGGGATGAAGGATCCACACACAAAACTGCAACTCGTTTGCCCGTTGCCGTTAGCTCTTCGATCAAACCATCTACCAGTGTGCTCTTGCCTGCCCCCGGGGGGCCCGTGATACCGATCAAAAATGGCCTGATACCGGATGGGATCGCCCGCAACAGTTCTTCGTACCCTGGCTGCTCGTTCTCCACCAGGGAGATGCACCGGGCAATGCTCCTGAAATCCCCATCCAATGCTCCCTGCCAAAGTGATGCATGCCTCATGTGCGATTTCCGCTTTTGCGTTCTATTTTCGTTGGATCAAAGTCCATGTAAAAATAACGAATTGACAGAGAGAAGACAGACAATCACGGCGTTTGTGATCCCGCTGAGCATTGCGGTGATGTGGACAGGTCTGTTCTGGAGCAGGGCAATGCTGTCCATCGGCATGGGATTGTTCATTTTATCAGCAATGGCCTCAGGATCGATCCGCGAAAAATGGAATCATTTCAAATCGAATCCATACCTGTGGATGATGTCCCTCCTGTTCATGGTCCCCTTGATATCCGGTTTATGGAGCACTGATAAGGCCAGATGGCTCTCGATCCTGCAAGACAAGTTTCCACTATTGGCCATCCCATTCTGCAGCATTGTGCTAAAGGAAATCCCAAAGAACACACTGAGAAAACTTATATACTACGGGTTGACCATTGTGATTGTCAGCATGCTGAAAACCCTATCCCTTTTCGTCACCAGAGCTGCAGATCTGGAGAAAATATACCTTGAGGCAAAGGTATTATCGGCCGATATGGGCAACGATCATGTCCGATATGGTTGGGTATTGGCGGTCGTCTTTGCCTGGCTGCTGCACAGATGGATGAGGTCAACTGCGTACACGAAGCCTCATGAGAAGAAAGGACTCCTGCTCTTTGCCATTTTAATAGCCTTCTTCCTGCATCTGGTTTCCTCCAGGACGGGTCTGCTCGGATCATACATTGCGGTCATCATGGCGCTCATCTTTCATTTCCGCAGACCGGTCGTACGCAATGCCACAGCCATGCTGATGATGATTCCCCTGACAGCCTGGTTTCTGATCCCGACATTTAGGAATCGTCTGAAGTTCACGATTTGGGATTTTCAGCACTACACAAGAGGTGGGTATACTGAAGGGCTTTCCGATACCCCGCGCATACTCTCACTCAGGGCCGGAACAGCGGTCTTTAGTGAACATCCAATGGCAGGAACAGGATTCGGAGATCTTCGTCAAAGCATTGATATCTGGTATGGGCAGCATGCCCCATTTATGAAGGCCTACGAACAACTCCTTCCGAGCAACGAAGCTCTGTTGTATGCAGCGGCAGCAGGTATCTCCGGTATGTTTGTGTTTGTCCTGGCAGCTATCCTTCCTTTCTTTTTACCGACACACCGCAGATCCTATCTATGGATGACTTTCCATGCCATTGCTGTCGCTACATTTTTATACGAAATAGGCATTGAAACACAATTCGGTGTTTTTATTTATGCATTTCTTGGATGCTGGATATACCAATATTGCGAACCTGTCAGCGATATAGCCGTTTGATGAATTATCATTAACATTACACAGATGATGAATTTCATACCCATATTCCCACTTTCACTTGTGGTCTATCCCGGTGAACAGCTGAACCTGCACATCTTCGAACCGAGATACAAACAGCTGGTGAACGAATGTGCCGGTCTTACAAAGCCGTTCGGCATACCTGCAGTCATCAATAACAAGGTGTCGGAATATGGCACACTGATGGAACTGGAGGAGGTCGTAAAAACATACGATAATGGAGAGATGGATATCCGTACCAGGGGGTTGAAAGTCTTCAGGATCCTGGAGATGGTCCCGGATGTACCAGACAGACTCTTTGGAGGAGCTATCGTCGAGTACCCCGAGAATAGTGCGTTCGGCTCTTCCGACCTCATGCAAAAAGTACTGGAAGCGATCGGATACCTGCACAAAATGCTGAATGTTTCTAAGAAATTCACCATGACAGGTGACCAACTCCGGTCATATGATGTGGCACATCACGCCGGGCTTGCCCTGGAGCAGGAATACGCATTGCTCTGCCTTATGGATGAACTCCATCGACAGGAATATCTTCGCCGACATCTGCAGACTGTACTCCCGGTGGTCGCTGAGATGGAATCACTGAAAGAAAAAGTAAAACTCAATGGTCATTTCAAGAATCTCTCCGGTTTCAAATTCGAGGATGATCTGGGGGATGGAAACATGAAAATGTAACTCGAAGTACAAATCGATTAAATAGCATGCCGGATACCCTTCATCTGGATGAGATCATCCAAAATATCCGTAGCTAACATCATATTATTGCCTTTTTAGAGTAATGCACGTCAGCCTCTTAAAAATTAAATGGAATCAGAGATGCCTGTTACAACCCTTTGTCTTGACTTTGGAAACACCAGACTAAAATCTGCCATTTTTGAAAATGACATCCTCCGTGTGACAGATACCATGCCGAATGACGGGATGGAACTGATCCGTATTTTATTGGACAGATATAAGCCTCAAAAAGCGATCCTTTCCTCTGTGATCAACCATAATCCTGAGATTGAATCCCTTTTGGCCGAATATTGCCGTTTTCATAAGCTCTCCCACGAAACAAGGCTTCCTCTGACCGTTCCCGTAGGCAAGCCCGAGACCATGGGGGCTGACCGATTGGCCCTTGCGGCAGCTGCGGTACATTTTTTCCCCGGGAAGAACAACCTGGTCATCGGACTGGGATCTGCCATCACCTATAATTTTATCAACCAATATGCTGAATTTCTGGGAGGGAGCATCTCCCCAGGGATGGAAATGAGATTCAGGTCCCTCCATGAATACACGGCTAAACTCCCGTTGATCAAAAAGGACTGGAATTTCCCACTCATAGGATATGATACCCGGACCAATATCCTAAGTGGTGTCGTTCTGGGCATGGCTAAGGAAATTGATGGAATAATAGATGCCTATGCCGATAAATATGGGAACTTTAACGTGGTCTTAACCGGGGGTGATAACAGCTATTTTGCCGGCCACCTAAAAAACAGGATATTTGCCGACTCTGAATTTTTATTTAAAGGCCTGTATGCAATCAGCGAATCGAACAATCTTCCATAAACGGTCCATTTTTATCCTGACAATTTCCCTTATGTCCATGCACTGCATGGAAGCACAGGAGAATTCACCCTACTCGCGCTTTGGACTGGGCGATGTACTCTCATCACAGAATGTCGTGAACAGATCGATGGGTGGCCTTGCCATTCCATATAACGATCTTCAATCCGTGAATTTCATCAATCCGGCGAGCTACGCACATCTAAAGGTGACCACCCTGGATATCGGTGTCGAGATCAATTCCAGGACACTACGAAGCGGTGAACCCGTCAAGAAATTCAACTCCAAGTACATGATCCCCACCTATATCCAACTGGGGATCCCCTTGAAGAAAAAAGGTAATTGGGGTATGAATATAGGGCTCCGACCTGTCACCCGCATCAACTACAATCTGAATGCCAGGACGAGGATTGAAGGAATTGATAGCGTGCTGTACAATTATACTGGCAATGGCGGTTCTTACAAAACATTCATAGGTACCGGTTTCGGGAACAAAAAACTCAGTGTTGGTGTCAATGCCGGATACATGTTTGGGAATAAACTATACAATACAAGGGTTGTCTTCCTGAATGACACAGTGCCATATCGAAAAACTAATTCCGCTGACACCACCCGCTTCGGTGGCTTGTTTCTGGAAGGAGGCCTCCTCTACCGGGTCGCCATCAACAATACCACATACCTGAGGATCGGTGCGAACGGCAGCCTTACAAATAAAATGAGGGCATACCGCGACATCTCCCGTGAAACATTTGAATACAGCGCCACCAATGGAGTGGATGTCATCGACAGCATTTATCGTGCAACGGAAGAAGAAGGATCAGTGGTCTATCCCGGTTCTTTTGGTTTCGGCCTCATGCTGGAAGGTGAAGACAAATGGATGTTCGGCGTAGAATTCAACCGGACACTTTGGACAAAATACCGCTATTACGATAAACCGGATATGCTCCGCAATAATTGGACAATACGGGCAGGCGGGCAGTTCCTTCCGGATATCAATGGAAAAAAATACTTGCAAAGGGTTATCTACAGGGCGGGCGTATCCTACGGACCTGATGCGGTAGACCTTGGACAATCTTTCAACCAATACATGTTCACCTTTGGCACTGCACTGCCAGTCAGGCGCAACTTTTATACCAACCAATATACCACCATCAACCTGGCCATCGAAGCCGGTGCAAGAGGTAACAAGGACAATACGGTCAGAGAGGGTCTAGTCCGTTTCGCAGTAGGCATGAACCTCAGCGATATCTGGTTCAATCCCAGGAAATACGATTAACCCCGATTGCCCATGCAACCTTTCAGGCTTTCATACACCTGCTGCATGGCAGTCTTTTTCTTTCTCGTAACATCGACATCCTGCGTAAACGATGAGCAGAAAGTAAAGGAGATGTTCGAGAAAAAACCAGGCATTGACGAAGCTGAGGATGTTGTCAGTTTTTTGAGTCAGGGAGGTAGGACAAAAGCAAAACTCACAGCCCCCTCCTTACTACGATTTCAGGATACACTTCCAAGAATGGAATTCCCTCGGAGCCTGCACGTGGACTTCTACGATTCGACCATGCATGTCGAAAACCAGGTCGATGCCCGTTACGGAAGATACCTCGAGACACAAAATAAAGTCTACATGCGCGATAGTGTGAGGGTCTTTAATATAAAGGCTGATACCCTTTTCTGCCAGGAGCTTTGGTGGGATCAAAACAATCAACAATTTCATACAGATAAACCCGTGCGCATCCATCGTCCTGGAATGATCATCAATGGTGTAGGACTACGGGCTCCACAGGATTTCAAAACATTCACCATCTTCCAGATCACCAATAGCGTCCTCCGCGTTCAGCAGGAGGTCATTGTGCCGGATAGCACTTCAATAAAGGACACCGCAAGGCTGACACGTTAAAACACCTGCCACAACCATTTTTTTTCACTGAATATTCTTCGCTGAAGGCTTAAATTGCATTTCATTAACAAATTCAACCCTCATACCATATGCAATACAGGAACATGGGCCGCACAGGGCTACAACTCAGCGTACTTTCTTTCGGCAGCTGGGTCACATTTCACAAACAGATCCAGGATAATACCGCCGACAAGCTCATGGGCATGGCATATGATGCAGGCGTGAATTTCTTCGATAACGCAGAAGGGTACGCAATGGGGGAGAGTGAAAAGATGATGGGGCGTATCCTTAAATTAAAAAACTGGGAACGCAGTTCCATTGTCGTCTCTTCAAAAGTGTTTTTTGGCTGGCGGAATAACCACAAGCCCAATCAGGCTGGCCTCAGCCGAAAACATATTTTTGAGGCATGCCATGAAGCACTCGAAAGACTCCAGCTTGATTACCTCGATTTGTTTTTCTGTCACAGACCAGATCCCACCGTACCCATTGATGAAGTCGTATGGACAATGCACAACCTCATCCTTCAGGGTAAGATCCTGTATTGGGGCACCAGCATGTGGAGCGGAGCAGAGATCATGGAAGCACATCGTGTAGCACAACAATATAACCTCATAGGACCCGTCGTCGAACAACCTCAATACAATATGTTCGAGCGATACAAAATCGAAATGGATTATACTCCGGTTTACAAAAACGTAGGCCTCGGCACGACCATTTGGAGTCCACTTGGTTCAGGATTCCTCTCCGGCAAATACCTGGATGGCATCCCTGAAAACTCACGCATGACCGTAAGGGCGATGGATTGGCTAAAAGCCCGCTGGCTGCAACCTGAAAAATTGGATAAACTGAGAAAACTGATGCAGTTCGCCGATCAAATGGGTGTATCAATGCCTGCCCTCGCCGTAGCCTGGACGATCAAGAACCCTAATGTATCCACAGCCATCCTGGGAGCAAGCCGTGAAGAGCAACTCACAGAAAACCTAAAGGCCCTGGATGTACTTCCGATGCTGACGCCAGAAGTCATGGAAGAAATCGAAAAAATCCTGCAGAACAAACCGACCATGGATCTTTCATAAGCCACTCAAACAGATACTCTCAGCTTACCGGCTCAAGTATCTTGTTTGCACTATCAATTTTTCGACCTGACCGCTTTTTACAATTAGAAACACACCCATGAGTTTCAAGAACAGAACCGCATTCATCACCGGTGCAAGCCGCGGCATCGGAAGAGCAATAGCACTTAAACTGGCTAAGGAAGGGGCGAATATCGTCATAGCGGCAAAGTCAGTGGAAGAAAACCCTAAACTGGGAGGCACCATCTTCTCTGTGGCCGCAGAGGTAGAAGCGCTGGGGGGAAAGGCACTGGCCATGCAATGTGATATTCGATTCGAAGACCAGATACAGGCTGCAGTTGACAAAGCCGTCGCCACATTTGGAAGCATCGATATACTTGTCAACAATGCCTCTGCGATTTCCCTGACAGGAACCGAACAAACGGACCCTAAGCGTTATGACCTGATGCATGACATCAACGTCAGAGGGACTTTCTTTACCAGCAAGGCCTGTATTCCGCATCTCCGAAAGGGTACGAACCCGCACATACTAAACCTTTCACCACCGGTCAATATGGATCCGAAGTGGTTCGGCAGTCACTTGGCTTACACAATGAGCAAATATGATATGAGCATGATCGCGCTGGGCCTTTCGGAAGAGTTACGGAAAGACAGGATTGCAGCAAATACCCTCTGGCCCCGTACAACAATCGCCACAGCTGCAGTACAAAATCTGCTCGGTGGAGAGATCCTCATGAAGATGAGCCGGACGCCAGAAATCATTGCTGACGCAGCTTTCTACATTCTTAAACGCCCCTCAGGATCCTGTACCGGCAATTTTTTCCTCGATGAACAGGTTCTTGCGGAAGAGGGCATCACAGACTTGTCAGGTTATTCAGTCGTACCGGGTGCACAACTTTATACAGACTTGTTCCTCTGAGGCCTCACTTACAAATTGGTAAAATCTCTTCTGTTACCCTTCCGGCCATCGAACCGATGGACCGGATTCAGGAAATAACGTATGCTATCAGAGGTCATGTAAGAAATCCGGAGATATGTATCTTCAGGACGAATGGCAAAGTCGATACGGGTTGTGTTGTCAGTCGCATACACCTTCACTCCCCCCTGGCCAGTGATGGACAAATCGTATACAGGAACAGCAAATCGTACGGTCAGCCTGCCGGAATCTACTGAAATCCTTTCGATGGCCGGACTACTTCTTTTTAACAATTCAATCTTTTCCGGGAATGTCATGGATGCGATCTGCGGAATCTGCACCCCGATGGTCCTTCCCTCCCTCATAGAACGCAAAACCTCGTCTTTATTTCTCCCCGGCGCATGTACCAGTGTCGCGAATTTTCCAACAGCCTTCCGATTGCCGGCGTTGTGTGTGTCATCATTTCCAACTATGGAAACCATCTTACCGTTGGATAGTGCCGTGTCCCAATATTCAAAAGCCAACCCGTAAGAATTCAATACCTCTATACAATCGTAATTGCTCAGGAACTTCAGATCTGTAGGTTTGTACCCAAGACGCATGGAGGGGTGATTGATCACAACGACATTACCTTCATCTGATGCAAGCCGGTTCAGGATATCCTGCTTATTTGAAAGCGTTTGAGGGAAAAGATAATCCTTCCAAGTCACACGCTTATTTCCCAAAGCCAACTGATGACCTTTCGGAATGTTGAAACCATGCTCATAAGCACTAATATAGGAGGGGGAAGAATCACCATGCTTGCTGATTTTTTGATATTCCGAAATCAAGTGGATACCATATCCCATCGAATCATACGCTTCATAAACATCATTCGCATCACCTTTCCCATTTGTAAATCCAAACCACGAACTCGTGTGTGCGTGGAGATTGGCAAGGGTCCACTCAGCAGAAACATAGTCCTTGTAAGGATTATGCATGGAATCCCCACTGAAGGGTTTGGATGCCTCGAATGCATATGTCGGGCTTATGACATACTGGTCTGCGATCAGCCAGACAAAAAAGGCGGGAATAAGGGCCCCTATAGCACGCTTGACCATATCTTTTGAATTAATACAAAGATACGAAGGGGCAATCGGCCTGAAAATGGTTGTGGATGATAGTTCTCAGAAAACAGTTAGAGTTTGTTATTATTGAATAATAAAAGAAAATCATGCGGACATTTATCTTTTTGACACTCTTGTTTGCGCTCATTTTTTGTCAAAGTAGTATTGGACAAAAACAACCGACCCTTTCCTCATTGGAACCCTTGAAAGGAATCGCTATGCAGGAATTACAGGCAGCCTACGGGAAATACAAAGACATTGCGCAACAGATATGGGAATTCTCGGAACTCGGATACAAAGAAACAAAAAGTGCTGCCTTGCTACAGGGATTGTTGGCAAATGAGGGCTTCAGAGTGGAGGCAGGCGTGGCAGGAATTCCCACCGCCTTCACAGCAAGTTTCGGTACCGGCAGCCCAGTCATCGCCATTTTGGCAGAGTACGACGCCCTGCCGGGTCTCACCCAGGAAGCGATACCTGAAAAGAAAGCAGCTGTGGGAAGACAATCCGGTCATGGTTGCGGGCATCATCTCTTTGGTACGGCCTCTGTCGCTGCAGGAATCGAACTAAAAAGACAGATGGAGAAGCACAATTGGAAAGGAACGATAAAAATCTTTGGTTGTCCGGCAGAAGAAGGTGGATCCGGAAAAGTATATATGGTTCGTGATGGACTTTTCGACGGAGTGGATATCGCACTGCACTGGCATCCGGGAAATGAAAACCGCGTGGCATTGGATGGTGCGCTTGCGAACAAATCGGCCAAATTCAGATTTTATGGCAGATCTGCACATGCTGCATCCGCACCGGAGCAAGGAAGGTCCTCGCTGGACGGCGTTGAGGCCATGAACCTCATGGTCAATATGATGCGGGAACATGTACCTGCATCTGCAAGGATGCACTATGTGATCACCAGCGGTGGAAAAGCCCCGAACGTGGTACCCGACTTTGCTGAAGTGTATTACTATGTAAGACACCCTGACAAACGAGAAGTGGAAAACATCTTTGAAAGGGTGGTGAAAGCAGCTGAAGGCGCCGCCCTTGGCACAGGAACAAGTATGAAATACGAAATCATCGGCGGCACACACGACCTGCTCATCAATCAATCACTTGCAGCAGATATGCACCGAAACCTGATGCTTGCAGGTGGAGTCAAGTACAGCACACAAGAAATTTCCTTTGCTGAAAATATCCAATCCACACTCACTGTTAAAGGACCACCCATCAGGGATGCTGCCGAAGTTAAAGCGCTCCGGATGCCGGATGTATTCAGCCCCGGCTCAACTGATGTCGGAGATGTGAGCTACAAAGTACCCACCGTAGGCTTCAGCACCGCCACCTGGGTGCCAGGAACACCCGCACATAGCTGGCAGGCTGTCGCTTGCGGAGGAACAGAGATTGGAACCAAAGGAATGATGGCTGCCGCAAAAGCCCTCACGAATATCGGTATCGACCTGTTCAATATCCCGTCCATCATCGAGAAGGCAAAAAAAGAATTTACCATATCCCTAGGCGAATATCAATACAAGGCCCTATTGGGTGATAGAAAACCAGCCCTGGATTACAGAGACTAGCTTGAACAGAACGGCCTCAGCTGAATTGAAAAGTAGCATTTAGAGAATAAATTTGATCCTTAAGGTCAAATAATATGCTATTTACGAATATTGCACCACCTTAAGTGAATAAAAAAACATCACATACCAGAATATTAAATATGTTCCTTTGATCTGAAGTATCAAGTTGAAGAAACGTAGAAAAAAGGGGAACGCCGCGTCAGATAACAAACGAAACGATCCCCTTTTGATGTCCGGATGTAGATGTACTTGTGTTGATCCGTACATCACTTCAGAAAAGCTTCGGGTATTTCTTTTCTCAATAGATGCTTGTATATGAACATGTGATTCTCATTGGTTGAATGTGCGGATTGTGCTCCTCCCCAACCATGTCGCCCTCCCGGGTAAACCATGAATTCAAAATGCTTTTTACTTTCCTGAAGTCGCTTGACGAGCTGAATGCTATTCTGCATGTGGACATTGTCATCCATCGTGCCATGATAGATGCGCAACAAACCCTTGTAGTTGCCTACATACGACATCACAGACCCCTTTTTATATCCTTCAGGATTTTCCTCCGGCGAATCCATGAATCTTTCTGTATAGTGTGAGTCATACAATTGCCAATCTGTGACGCTGCCACCTGCAAGTCCATGGGTGAAATAGCCGGCTCCTGCCGTTAATGCCATACACGTCATATACCCCCCGTAGCTGAAACCACTTATCCCGATGCGGGTAGAGTCTGCACCATTTGCCCTGAGCCATTTCACGATCGTTATCCAATCTTTCAACTCCCACACTCCGAGTTTACGGTGCATATAATTGATTCCCTCCTTTCCAAAATGTCCACTGGCCCGATGATCCATAGCCACCTGGATCAACCCTTCCTTCGCCCACCACTGCTGCAGGCTATTGAGTTGCCATCCGTCACGGACAGTGCCCGCATTGGGGCCACCGTAGATATTTATCATGACTGGATAGTGTTTTAAGGGATCGAAGTTCAGCGGCCAGGTGATTCTAATGGGTAGGTCATACCGGGCATCTTCCGATTTTATTCGAATGATCTCCGAACGGGCGATATCATATTTCAAGAAATCAACGCCCATTCCTCCCCCGAGTTCTTTCAGGATCTTTCCTTTACTATCCACTATCGCCATTCTGTCAGGGCTCGAGGTATTTGAATAGGTGGTGATAAAATATGATGCGCCCGGCGAAACATCAACTCGGTGGGTATAGTCTCCAAAACTCAGGCGCTGTAATTTCTTGCCATCAAAACCTGCTACATAAAAATC
>JBIKIB010000417.1:0-3363 GCA_044361845.1 Chitinophagaceae bacterium
GTACCGGATGTGTAGAGGATGGTACATAGGTCATCGTGTTGGATGCTGTTTTTCATTCTGTCGAGCGTCGCAAGGTCGTGGTCGTTGCCTTTGTTCAGGATGTCTTTCCAGTAAAGGGCCTCCTGGATATAGTCGAAAGTATATACCGCACCAACTGATGGTGTTTTATCCCGGATACTTTGGACTTTCTCATACAGGGCGTGGTCACTCACGAATACCAGCTTGATAGATGCATCATTGAGGATGAATTCCAATTCCTGCACGCTGATGGTGGGATAAATGGGTGTGAGCACGGCACCGGTCTGCTGCACGGCGAAGTCGAGTATCATCCATTCAGGCCGATTATTACTGAGGACTGCAATCTTATCGCGGCCTTCGATGGTCATGTCATTTGGACCGATGCCAAGGTGCAGCAATCCGGTGCTGAGCCTGTCGACCAGCGAACGGACCTCTGTTGTGCTGTATTTTTTCCAGATGCCACCTTCTTCCTTGGCCGCAAACATATCTTCCCGAGGCGAATTCTGCAACTGCCAGTCTATACAATCGAAAAGTCTAGTAGGATTCATAAGCAATCGTATTTTAATGGGTTTGTCAATGTCAAGGTATAAAAAATATGCCTAATGAAAAAAAGCGGTGTACTGAAACTCCTTCATATCAGAGGCTTATCTTCTTTTACACTGTAAATTTCATAGAGTAGTGATGGTAAGTATGGTTTTTTTCAAATGTATAATGTATTTTAGTCACCATTATTTATTAGCCTCGTTGAAGATATTCATTTGACGATCTTCCTTCAATATCTCTGAAACCCCCAGAATTTCCGTCTTACATTTTCCGACTTCATTTCCTCCAGATCAAATTGGATAGGAGAAGTCAATTTGCTTATATATGAAAAAAAAGAAGAATTTCATATTGGGACTTGCCAGTATTTTGGTGGTGGTTCTTTTCATAGAGTTGATCTGTGTTGTTTTCCTCTATTTCAGATTCCGGCAGTATGACCATTCGTTGGACGGTTACTCTCGCTTTTCGGCGACGGGTGTGGTTATTGGTAAGGCATTGGAATCTTTCTTGCCTGACCCTGATAAAAACAAACCTTTCGAGCGATTCAAAGCGGAACCATATCCATTTTTTGTCGAGGATTCGTTGCAAGGATACCGAGTCAACCCGGGGCGATACAAGATGACCATTGCAAAGCGGGATAATGGGAAACAACGGTTTTTTAAGTATGGCGTAACTATTAATGGCCAGCACCAGCGAAACGTGGGCACTGCAGACTCTCCGTTTTCAAGGCGGGTAATGGTTTTTGGAGACTCCTGGATATTTGGTTACGGTGTCAACGACGAACAGACATTCACATACCACCTCCAACAGTCCGACCGGCGCTCTAAGTACAATATGTACGCCATGCCTGGATATTCCCTTTCCAACAGCTATTTGGATTTTCAGAAAGTAAAGGGTCTGCTGGGTAAGCATGATGCGGTCGTACTGGGCTATGCTGATTTCTATAAGATCAGGCATGTGGCCGCACCATCTCGGATCCGCGAGAATGGTAATCCGAACAAAATCATGCTTAATCCAAAGATCAAACAATTGCGTGCAGGGCTCGATTCAACCAGAAACCTCGTTTTTGATTATGTACCGGTCTTTTGTACATACGCTGCAGGATATTGTGATACCCCAGATCCGACACCTGAATACATGGATGATATTACGATCAAACTCATCAATGCTATCGCTGAACAAACGGAGGCGATGGTGTATATCCTGCACTTCAAGGGTGGCAAATCCGATCCCATTTTGAAGCAATTGCATGCAAAAGTCAAGGTAGTCTCTGTTCTGCCCGAAGATTTCGACTATGACATGCAGGACCATATCATGGATTATGACCATCACCCCGGACCGTACTGGCATTATGCTGTCTACACGAAATTGTCTGAATTTCTACAAAAGGCCAATATAGACGGCAAATAGTGAAAAGTTATTGTCATCTAGTACTGCAGCATCTTTGGTATTTGTCAAATGGCCATCAAAGCTATTTTCCCTATCTTGACATCATTTAGCCATACAGCTCAACAAAAGATATCATGAAACATGTTTTTACCATGCTGTTGCTATTCTTTTGCAGCAGCTCAAGCATTGTCGTTGCCCAGCAAAAAGGGTTTTCGGATGACCAACTTCTCCGGGGAATTCCTTCTGGTGTTATTTCGCCTGTTCCTCAGGTATTGGGCTGGATAGATGACAGCCACGTATTATTGAATAGGAGGGTACATCCGGACTCATCTGTCAGTACCGTCGTATTCGACTGTCAGAACGGAAAAGAAGCACCTGGTTCTGTGCAGATGCTCAGGCAAAATGTGGCTGCCAATGTCAGAACTGTTTATCTGAAAGCAGACGATCTTTACCTAAAGGATGGGGCTCAACCTGAGCTTAGGTTGACGAATGGTTCAGAGCGGGAGATCAATCCGACGCTTTCTCCCGACAAGAAATTTGTGGCTTTTACCCGTGCCAATGACCTCTACACCATCGACCTTGATACAAAAAAAGAAATCAGGCTGACTTCAGACGGCAGTGATATGATCCTAAATGGTTACGCCAGTTGGGTCTATTTCGAAGAAATCCTTGGAAGGGCATCCAGGTATCGTTCTTTCTGGTGGAGCCCTGATAGCAAAAGACTTGCATACATGCGGATGGATGACACGAAAGTGCCTGTTTTCCCATTGTATAACGAGACGGGTACCCACGGATCACTGGAGAATACCCGGTATCCCAAGCCGGGAGATCCTAATCCAGAAGTAAAGATCGGGTTGGTGCGTGTTGATGGTGGCAAGACCATTTGGGCGGATTTCGATCCAGCCACGGATCAGTATTTCGGGATGCCTTACTGGAGACCCGATGGTCAGGCATTATGGGTGCAATGGATGGATCGCGGCCAGGAAAATTTAAAGATATATGAGGTCAGCCTTGTGGACGGCAGTAAAAAGGAAGTCTATGATGAACGCCAGAAGACCTGGGTGGACCTTGACGATCAGGGCAGCCGTATCCGCTTTATAGACGGCGGAAAGGCATTCATCATGCTGAGTGATAAGGACGGATGGGAGAATCTATACCTTCATCTGTCTGATGGTAACTTGAAGAATAAGATCACCAATGATCGGTTTTGGAGCACTTCCGTCATCATGGTCGATGAGAAGAAAAAACTCGTCTATTTCTCGGCACGCAGGGAGAATTCAACAAGGACAGATTTTTATGTAGCAGGTTTTGATGGCAAGAAATTACAGCGCCTGAGTTTTGGAGACTATACCCACCGAGTTGATGTTTCGCCGGGCGCATCATATTTTATCACCACCTATTCAAATACCTCGAGCC
>JBIKIB010000383.1:0-3668 GCA_044361845.1 Chitinophagaceae bacterium
AACCGGGACGAAGAGGGTAGGGAGCGTTGCACGGCATGCGGACTTTGTGCCGTTGCTTGTCCCGCGGAGGCCATCACGATGGAGGCTGCTGAGCGAATGAAAGGGGAGGAGCACCTGTACCGAGAAGAAAAATACGCGGCACGATATGAGATCAACATGCTGCGCTGCATTTTTTGCGGACTGTGCGAAGAAGCTTGCCCCAAAGATGCGATCTACCTGTCAGAGACTTTCGCTCCGGCGAACTTCACCCGAAAGGGATTCATTTATGGCAAGCCCGATCTGTTGATCCCGGATCCGAAGCATGAACCCTCGGATTTTTCACTGGCAAAAGGTCAGATCGAAGACAGGAAAGAAAAGGTCCGTAAGGACGTCACCGCATAACGATGGACATGAGCACGACAGAGATACTTTTCTGGTTTTTATCCGCACTCGCCATCCTGAGTGCATTGATGATGGTCACCAGCCGAAACCCGGTGCATAGTGTGCTTTGGCTGATCCTGGTGTTCTTCGCGATTTCCGGACATTATATCCTGATGAATGCGCAGTTCCTCGCGATCGTGAACATGATCGTTTATGCCGGTGCCATCATGGTGCTTTTTTTGTTCGTGATCATGTTGATGAACATGAATGCGGATACCGAACCGCAGAAGAACAAATGGATGAAGATGGCCGGTGCCGTTGCCAGCGGATCGCTCATGCTGGTGTTGGTCGCGGCACTCAAGGATACGGAGCTGCGATCGAAAGGATTGGAAGGCGCGGAAGGCAGCATCGGTCTGATCAGCCAATTGGGAAAAGTCCTGTTCACTGATTATGTGGTGGCATTCGAACTCAGCAGTGTACTCTTCCTGAGTGCCATGGTGGGTGCCGTGCTGATCGGAAAGAAGAATTGAACAGTGATCCTTGGATCCCTGAAGGGAAATTGAAAATAAGAGTATCTGATTTTTTTGATGCGGGGAGCGGACCAACGGGCATGATCGCCTCAGGATCCGGAACCGCAGATGCAAACAAGTAACCATGCCGGTCAATTATTACATTTTTCTGTCTGTCGCATTGTTCTGCATAGGTATCGCAGGCGTGCTCACCCGCAGGAACGCGATTGTGGTCTTCATGTGCATAGAGCTCATGCTCAATGCGGTGAACCTGTTGCTGGTGGCATTTTCAAAGATGCACCATCTGGCCGGGTTAGCGCTGGATCCCGGAAGTACGGCAGGGACTGAAGCACAGTTGTTCGTGTTCTTCATCATGGTCGTGGCTGCTGCGGAAGTGACGGTAGGGCTTGCGATCATCGTAATGATGTACAGGAACATACACTCGGTGGACATCAACTTCCTGAACAGGCTGAAGCATTGACAGGGCGTTGGGGAATATTGATCTGCAATAATGTGAAAGGTGTTGAATTGAAAAAACACGGGGAGACCCGGACAAGCTATGAGTAAACTGATCTATCTGGTTCCGCTATTTCCGCTTCTCGGATTCCTGCTCAACGGACTGGGGCGGAACGCGCTCTCCAAAGCCATCGTTTCCTTCATCGGAGTGGGTTCAGTCCTGGCATCCTTTGTGCTCAGCCTGCTGATCTTCCAGGAAACACGTGCTGTCGATTTCACACCTCAGGTGGTCAGGCTCTTCGACTTCATCAACACCGGAAAAATCGATATACCCTTTTCCTTCCAGGTCGACCAGCTGTCGGCCCTGTTCCTGATGATCATCACGGGAGTCGGAACCTTGATCCATCTGTATTCGACGGCATACATGCATGAGGAGGAAGACATGCATTACGCCCGCTATTTTGCCTATCTGAATCTCTTCGTTTTCTCCATGCTCCTGTTGGTGCTCGGGTCAAACTACGTCGTGATGTTCATAGGTTGGGAGGGTGTCGGTCTTTGTTCTTATCTTTTGATCGGTTACTGGTACAAGAACAATGCATATAATGATGCTGCGAAGAAGGCATTTATCATGAACCGCATCGGGGATCTTGGGTTTCTGCTGGCGGTGTTCTGGATGATCCAGCGCTTCGGCAGTGCAAATTTTTCTGAAGTATTCGCCCAGGCTCCTGAAATGCCGGTAGCGGTACTGACCGGTATCACCCTCCTGTTGTTCCTGGGTGCTACAGGCAAGTCTGCACAGATACCCTTGTTCACCTGGCTGCCGGATGCAATGGCGGGCCCTACGCCTGTTTCAGCACTCATACACGCGGCTACGATGGTCACAGCAGGCATCTACATGATCGCCAGGAGCCATGTGCTGTTCGACTTCGCACCGATCACACAGACGGTGATCGCCATCACTGGACTGTCCACTGCCTTGTTTGCCGCAACGATCGCACTCCGGCAGAACGACATCAAGAAAGTACTTGCATATTCCACGGTCAGCCAGTTGGGATTCATGTTCCTTGGCCTGGGCGTTGGCGCATATACCGGTGCGATTTTTCATGTGATGACACATGCCTTCTTCAAAGCCTTGTTGTTTCTCGGGGCGGGTAGTGTGATCCATGCCATGCACCATGAGCAGGACATACGGCGTATGGGTGGTCTGAAGAAATTCATGCCCGTCACGCATATTACATTTCTGCTAGCTTGTCTCGCGATCGCAGGCATCCCTCCATTTTCCGGTTTCTTTTCAAAAGATGAGATCCTGACGGCAGCCTTGCTGAAGAATCCTGTCTACTATGTACTCGGTGTGATCGCCGCGCTCATGACGGCCTTTTACATGTTCAGGCTATATGCCATGACATTCCAGGGCAGTTTCAGGGGAACTCCTGAAATGGCGTCACATCTGCATGAAAGTCCGAAAGCGATGACCATCCCACTGGTCGTACTTGCCGTGCTGTCGGTCTTTGGTGGTCTGGTCGGCATTCCGGAAGTATTCTTGAAGGATGCACATCGCCTTAAAACCTACCTGGCGCCGGTCCTTGATGTCAAACATCAGGCTGCCGCATCTGCCGCACATATCAGCCACAACACCGAGCTGGCCCTTATGGGAGGCATCGTGGTCGCGGTTGCAGGGATCATATTCTTTGCGATGAAGGCCTATGGCCGTTATCAGTTCAGGGACGAGCCGGCAACGGGTCTGTCGCGGATACTCGAGCAGAAATGGTATGTCGATGAATGCTACGAATTCATCATCAGCAAACCTTTGAAAGCTTTTTCGGGATTCCTTTCTTCCACTGTTGAAAAAGTCGTCATCGACGGATTTGTCAATGGTATCGGAAAGGCGGTGCAAAGCAGTGGGCGGCAACTTCGTCTGCTGCAGAGTGGACAGGTAGGGTCATATATTCTGATCATGGTGACGGTCACTATACTGTTCTTCATCATTCAGTTGTTCTGGAAGTCATAAAAAAGAGGGACACTTATGTTATCCGCGTTTGATAATTTTCCGGCTTTGCTCATCTGGCTTCCACTCATTGGTGGCATCATCTCCTTCATGCTCCCGCAGGGTGACAGGGCGAAAGCATGGTCCATGTTGTCATCCATCCTCACCCTGGTGGTGGCGGGTGCCAGCCTTCTGTTCACCGGCAGTGAGCATTTCGCACTCACCCAGGTCAGTTATGTATGGCTGCCCATCCTTGGCAGCAGCTTCACACTGTCCCTCGATGGGATCTCCTGGATCCTCTGCCTGCTCAACGCGATATCGTTCCCGCTGATCTTTGCGGCCAGTGCACGCAATAGCTA
>JBIKIB010000384.1:0-3667 GCA_044361845.1 Chitinophagaceae bacterium
ACTGACCTTCATGGACAAGCACCTCCCGCTCATGCGAAAAGTAGATCGATGGCAGGGGGATGCCCTCCTCACGGATATATTGCCAGACGTCGAGCTCGGTCCAGTTGCTGATCGGGAAGACGCGTACGTTCTCCCCCTTCTGGATGCGGCCGTTGTAGATGTTCCAAAGTTCGGGGCGCTGCAGTTTGGGATCCCATTCGCCGAAATCATTGCGGACGGAGAAGATGCGTTCCTTCGCCCTTGCCTTCTCTTCATCGCGTCGGGCACCGCCGATGCAGGCATCAAACCCGAACTCCCCGATGGTATCGAGCAGGGTATGCGTCTGCAGCCAGTTGCGGCTGGCAAACTTACCCTTCGGTTCGGTGAGGTTGCGTTGACGGATCGTGTCTTCGACCTTGCGCACGATCAGCTCGGCACCGACCTCCGCCGCGAACCGATCGCGGTATTCCAATGCCTCGGGAAAGTTATGGCCGGTGTCGATATGCACCAGCGGAAAAGGAAATTTACCGGGGGCAAAGGCCTTTCTGGCCAGCTGCACCAAGGTGATGGAGTCTTTTCCTCCGCTGAACAATAACGCCGGCCGCTCAAACTGTCCCGCGACCTCCCGCATGATATGTATGCTTTCTGATTCGAGCTGCCGCAGATGATCCAACCTGTATCTTCCCATGTACTATGCTTTTTGATGCGCGTGCAGACCGCATTCTTTTTTGCTGTTATCTTCCCACCACCATCTTCCTGCCCTAAAATCCTCCCCTTCGCGGATCGCGCGGGTGCAGGGCGCACAGCCGATGCTCACAAATCCGCGGTCATGCAGCGGATTGATCGGCACTTCGTACGCAGACACATGCAGGCGCAGTTCCTCGTAGGTCATGTGCAGCAACGGATGGTATTTAATAATGCTGTTGACGTCGTCCCACTCGATGACCGGCATGGTGTCGCGGTTCGCACTCTGTGCGGCACGGATACCGGTGATCCATACACGGTTTCCCTGCAAGGCGCGCTGCAGGGGCAGTACCTTCCGGATATGGCAGCATGACTTCCGGTTTTCCACACTTTCATAGAAACCATTGGGCCCGTGCGCCTTCAGCCATGCTTCGAGGCCGGCACTATCGGGCGCGAATGCTTCAATGTCGATCCCGTATTTCTGAAGGGTCGCCGACCAGACGGTGTAAGTCTCCTGAAACAACCTGCCGGTGTCCAGGGTGAAGATGCGCACGGGAAGCCCGCCTCTGGCGATGATGTCGGTCAGCACCTGGTCTTCTATGCCAAAACTGGTGGAGAAGACCGTCTGTCTGGGAAATCGGTCGGCCATGAGGGCGATCCCCTCATGGATCGGCAATCCCCTGAGGGCAATGTTCAGCTCCTGCATCACGGCTATTGGTTCAGTCATGGTGGATCCCGTCATTAGTCTATTAAATCGGTCGGCAAATATAGGCAGCCTTTTCGGAAGCGGCAAAATCCTCCGTGCTGTGGATCAGAACAATTTGATGATGATCCTCATGCTCCAGAAGATCACCAGCAGACCCAGGAGCAGGGATGCTGTCCGCTTGGGCATCTTTCCGGCAAGCATGGCGGCGAATGGGGCGGCAAGGAGGCCTCCGACGACGAGTCCGAAGATGGGCTGCCAGTGGCTGATGCCTATGAGGGAGAAGAAGGTCAGGGCGCTGGAGAAGGTCACGAAGAACTCCGTGAGGCTGACGGTACCGACCGTGAACCGATGGCTGCGCCCGCCGTTGAGGAGTGTGGTGGTGACGATCGGGCCCCAGCCTCCACCCCCGAAGGAATCGAAAAAACCTCCGGTGGCGGCCAGCGGTATGAACCTCCGGAACTTCCTGACGACGGGTTTTTTCCTTAAGGCATTTGTCAGGAACCGGATGCCCAGCAACAAGGTATAGACCGCTATCACAGGCCGCACCATATTGCCATATTTTTCTCCGAGGTACACGAGCAACAAAGCCCCTGCGATGGCGCCAAGCACACCGGGCACGACGAGTTTCCAGAAAAGGCGCATATTCACATTTCCGAATTTGTAATGGCTGATGCCGGACGCTCCGCTTGCGAAAATTTCCGCGGCATGGATGCTGCCGCTGATCGCAGCGGGATTGAGTCCTGACGACAAAAGTATCGTCGCACTGGCCACGCCATAGCCCATCCCGAGGGCGCCATCGATCAGTTGCGCGATGAATCCCGCCATGAGCATCATGTGGAAATTCGGGTCGAGCGTACGGTACCACGACAAAGTCCCTTCCGCTGCGGCACGCACCGGCAAATGGGAGAACACGAAATAACCGATGACCATGAGGATGAATCCCCTTGAAATACCGATGGCGAGTCGCTTCCATCTTTCAGACTGTGTGGCATCTTCGGTTATGTATAACCGGTAGCCCGCCTGTCTGCTCAACGGTGCCAGGGACTTTCTGCCGGCACCGATGCCACCGGGATAAAAATCACTGTTACCCGGATCCCCATCCACACATACGGGCAGTTTGCGGGCACGGGCCAGGCGTATGACCCGCTCTTCGACGGCGGGTTCATCGGTGGAGACCACCACAAAGTGCCGGCCATCGAGGTCTTGTTCCGTAAAATCCCTTTCCAGGTATCGGTGTGCGGTGGATTCCGGGAGCAGTTTTCGGTTACGCTCCGTGATAACGGGCGCTATCAGGGTGATGCTTGCGTCAGGAGCATGCCCTGCGAAATATGCTATGGCATGACCGCCTGTCTTGCCACTGCCAACGATCAGGATATCAAGCGCCGCAGCATCGAAACACAAAGGCAAGAGCTGACGTTCACTCTTGGTCGTTCGGCCGATACGCTCCGATATAGTCCGGGTCTTCAGCATAGGATGGCGAAAATAATAATTTCCTACCTTTTCAATAGACTTTTATGGAAAGAGTGGTTTCTATTTGGGTCGGATGGCACCCATGACTTCATTCATAGACACATTGACATCATCACAGACCGATCAAATGCTGCCATACCGATCGGAATGGATCGCGGTGGCGATATGGGGAAAGTCAACAGATACAGGATTGCATGCATTTCGATGGACTCGTTCCTGAACTGAAATGACTCATCCAAATCCAACAAAAATGAGTATCAGGGATCGTTGTTCACCTGCAGGAATCAGTATGAACCATTCAGTGCATCGATGGCATCCGAAAACACCGGCAGACCTTTACGGTACCCCATCGGATATACACCATCAACAAAGAATCGAATGCAGGTTGATTTGAGGGTGCCGGCAGATTTTCCGGAGTATTATGCTGTTACATTCGCAGCGAAGCTTTTAGATACTTCAATCCGCATACCGGGATGGTTTTATGTGGAGTGAAGATCACTGCGACTTATGGGGTATGGTAGTCAGTGGAAGAATGGCAGCACCTGATCCATGAGAAGCCCGGGACAAATGGAAATCTAAATATGATGTCCGTTTTTTAGATCGGACAGAACCCGGGATCGACTCCTGAATTTCTTCCGCGATCCTCCATCCTAATGACTTTGCGCCATAGCACCCCTTCGATTGAAAGCAAAAACGCATCACCAGAAGAACCCACAAAAACGAAAGGAATATCCCATTCTCAAGAGGCAATCACCAACGCGTAAACGAAAATGGATATCCCCATCTTCGCATGGCCGCAATAAAGAGGGAACGCATCGGTAAAACTCA
>JBIKIB010000385.1:0-3659 GCA_044361845.1 Chitinophagaceae bacterium
TGTCTTTTTGTACGGCGCGGGTGAGGCCGCAAACCACGGTATGTTGAATCACTTTTGAGATCTCGGAGACGGATTCAAAGTCGCCGGGGCTGGAGATCGGGAATCCTGCTTCGATGATATCGACGCCTAGGGCTTCGAGTGCCAGTGCGATTTCGACTTTTTCCCTGGTGTTCAGTTTGCAACCGGGAACTTGTTCGCCATCCCTGAGGGTGGTGTCGAAGATGTATACTTTATCCGATTTCATATATGATTTATTTTCGCCGTTTGCGGTCCCGGGTCTGCCACAGAGGCTTGACGATGAAGTTAACTGTGAATCAAGCGAATATACCTTTGTAATAAATCACGGGAAACACAAAATGCGTTGTAATTTACGGTTCGCAAAATGGCCACTATCTTCTGAAACCCCTTATTGACAAGGACTTTCAAGAACGCCTAATACGATGCCCAACAGATCCCCCGACGAGCTATTCCAGCTGATCAAGACCCTGGAGAAGGCTGAGAAGCGCAATTTCAAGCTTTTCATGCGGCGAAATGCCGCATCGGAGGAGATGAAGATCATCCAGCTTTTCGATGCGCTGGATAAGATGGAGCAATATGATGAGGAGCTGCTGTTGCGCAAGCACAAGGAGATCCGGAAGCTGCAGCTATCCAATTTGAAGGCGCACTTGTACAAGCAGGTGCTCTCGAGCCTGAGGGTTTTGCGTGACGAGGATAACATCGACATACGGCTGCACGAGCAGTTCGACCATGCACGGATATTGTATAACAAGGGTCTGTATCAGCAAAGTCTGAAGGCACTGACGCGCATCAAGGAGCTGGCCCGCAGCCATAACCAGATAACTTTTTTGTTGCAGGCGCTTTTCTTCGAGAAGAAGATCGAATCGATGCATATCACCCGGAGTTTCGAGAACAGGGCGGAGCAGTTGGCGAAAGAGGTCGATGAGTTGAACGACCGGCTGGTGATGGTTGGCCGGCTCAGCAACCTTGCGTTGCAGTTGTATGGCTGGTATATCCGGGTGGGGCATGCGCGGAACAAGTCTGAGGAGACTTCCGTGCGGGAGTTTTTCCGGCAAAATCTTCCTGCTGAAGCGGCGAAGTATACGGGCTTCTACGAGCGGTTGTATTTTTCCCAGAGTCAGGCCTGGTATGGGTTCATCCTTCAGGACCTCCTGTTGTATTACAAGAGTTGCCAGCGCTGGGTGGATCTTTTCACCCGTGAGCCGTATATGCGGAAGGTCGAGGCGCAGCAGTACATCAAGGGCATGCACAATCTGCTGAATGCGCATTTCATGCTGATGAATCATGAGAAGTTCATGGACTGTCTGCATGATTTCGAGCTGTTCTATGCATCGAAGGAGGGAACGGTCAATGACAACAACCATGTGCAGACTTTCGTGTATCTGTATATTGCAAAGATCAACAGGCATTTCATGGAGGGCACGTTCACCGAGGGGCTGAGGCTGGTGCCGGTCATTGAGGAGAATCTGGAGGCATTTTCGCTGCAACTCGACCGGCATCGGGTGTTGATTTTTTACTATAAGATCGCGTGTTTGTATTTCGGGAGTGGCGATCTTGACAGGACCCTTGAATTCCTCAATCGCATCATCCACTGGAAGGCCGACCTCCGGGTGGATCTTCAGTGCTATGCGCGTTTGCTGCATTTGATCGCGCATTATGAACTCGGCAACTATGCCATCCTTGAATCGCTGATCAAATCTGTTTACCGGTTCATGATCAAGATGAAGAACCTGAGTGTGGTGGAGAAGGAGATCCTGGGTTTCCTGCAGCGGACATTCCACAAGGACCCGAGAAAGCTGAAGCCGGATTTCCGGACATTGCGTGATAAGTTACGGACATTCGAAATGGATCCGCTGGAGCGCCGTTCTTTCATGTACCTAGACTTCATCTCCTGGCTTGAGAGCCGGATACGCGATATTCCGGTGCAGGATGTGATCCGGGAGCGGTACTTATTGATGGTCAATAAGAAGATGCGGTCGACCACAGGCCTGTAGGGGACTTGCTTTTGGGTGGGGATATTCCCTCGGTTATTTGCATGGATAAATGTTATGGAGATTATGCAGTTTTTTTATACCTTTGCCCTCCTTAATTTAGGTATGTCAGCATCTTTCCTGTCAAAGGCCGCGTTAACAAATTGATTAACAACCGGTTGCGATTTCACAGAAATGGCATGGAAAGCTATTGCGGGCAGGATATTTGCATTGGTCCACATTAAACCATTATTTTGAATATGGCTATCAAGAAAGAAAACCGCCCCAAAGCCAGTTTTTCAAAGATCACCATCAGCCTTGCCTCACCGGATTCGATTCTGGAGCGGTCATGTGGCGAGGTTTTGAAGCCTGAGACCATCAATTACAGAACCTACAAGCCCGAGCGTGATGGTTTGTTCTGTGAGCGGATCTTCGGTCCGGTGAAGGATTACGAGTGTGCCTGCGGCAAGTACAAGAGGATCCGCTACAAGGGTATCGTCTGTGATCGTTGCGGTGTGGAAGTGACGGAGAAGAAGGTGCGTCGGGAGCGGATGGGGCATATTACATTGGTGGTACCTGTGGTGCACATTTGGTATTTCAAGAGTCTCCCGAACAAGATCGGTTATTTGCTGGGCGTGAGTTCCAAGAAACTGGAGACCATTATTTATTACGAGCGTTACGTTGTCATACAGTCCGGTATCCGTACCGATAAGGGGCAGAATCCCGGCGATCTTCTTACGGAGGAAGAGTATCTGGACATATTGGATGCCCTGCCAAAGGACAACCAGATGTTGCCTGATACGGATTCGAATAAGTTCATTGCGAAGATGGGTGCTGAGGCGGTTCAAGCGATGCTGTCGCGCATTGATCTGGATGCGCTCAGTTATGATCTCCGCAAGGCGGCCATGAATGAGACTTCCCAGCAGCGGAAGGCTGATGCTTTGAAGCGTTTGAGTGTTGTGGAGTCATTCCGTGACGCTAATACGAGGGTCGTCAACGATCCGGAGTGGATGGTCATGAAATACATTCCTGTGATCCCGCCGGAGTTGCGTCCATTGGTTCCCCTGGATGGCGGTCGTTTTGCTTCATCGGATCTGAATGATCTATATAGGAGGGTGATCATCCGCAACAATCGTTTGAAGCGATTGGTGGATATCAAAGCGCCGGAGGTGATTCTTCGGAACGAGAAGCGTATGCTTCAGGAGGCCATTGATTCTTTGTTTGACAACAGCCGGAAGTCCAATGCCGTGAAAGCAGAGGGCGGTCGTGCGTTGAAATCGCTGAGTGATGTCCTCAAGGGTAAGCAAGGACGTTTCCGCCAGAACCTTTTGGGTAAGCGGGTTGATTACTCCGGTCGTTCGGTGATCGTTGTCGGTCCGGAGCTGAAGCTGCACGAGTGTGGTCTTCCGAAGGATATGGCCGCTGAGCTTTTCAAGCCGTTCATTATTCGTAAACTCATAGAGCGCGGCATCGTAAAGACCGTGAAGTCTGCCCGCAAGCTTGTCGACCGTAAAGAGGCGGTTGTTTGGGACATTCTGGAGAACATCCTGAAGGGGCATCCTGTGCTTCTTAACCGTGCCCCGACATTGCACCGTCTTTCGATACAGGCATTCCAGCCGAAACTGGTGGAAGGTAAAGCCATACAGCTTCATCCGCTGGTGTGTTCTTCCT
>JBIKIB010000080.1:0-12116 GCA_044361845.1 Chitinophagaceae bacterium
CTTGATGGTTCCATACTCACCATTTACGACCACCCCTGGCCGGGCCTTACACCCGATCTTTTGAGCATCATGCTGGTAGTTGCCATACAGGCTGAGGGCAGTGTGATCATCCATCAGAAAATGTTTGAAAGCCGACTTTTCTTCGTGGATAAACTGATAGATATGGGTGCACGGATCATTCTATGTGACCCCCACCGTGCAACCGTGATCGGCTTGGGTCGTCAGCAAACATTAAAAGGCATCACGATGAGCAGTCCGGATATCAGAGCCGGCATGGCGCTGCTCATTGCCGCATTAAGTGCTGAAGGGCGGAGTGTGATCCACAATATTGAACAGATCGACCGGGGCTATCAATTTTTAGATAGCCGGCTCATAGCGCTTGGTGCAAAAATCAGGCGGATTGAAGCTTGATTCTTTATTATATTCGTTGAAATACCCGACCATGCATCTCAGAAGCATCCTTCCATCCATCATCATTGTATCCCTCATTTTAATGGCATTTCGTGCAGATACTAAAAAGAAAATACTATTCTTTGGGGATTCCATCACCCAGGCTGGCGTCAATCCAGGTGGATATATCCGGAAGATCGACTCTCTCATCAAGGCTGAGAAGCTGTCAGACAACTATGAGACGATAGGCGCGGGTGTCAGTGGTAACAAAGTATACGATCTATATCTTAGGATGGAATCAGACGTACTGGCGAAGTCTCCTGATATTGTCATAATATATATCGGAGTAAATGACGTGTGGCATAAATCCAGCTCTGGTACCGGAACGGATTACGATAAGTTCGGGAAATTCTATGAAGCCGTGGTGAAAAAAATTCAGGCTTCAGGCAGTAAAGTGATCCTCGCCACACCTGCCGTCATCGGGGAACGTATAGACCACAGTAATCAGCAGGACGGCGATCTGAATCTGTACAGTAACTGGATCCGAAATTTCGCAAAAGCCAATGATCTTCCTCTTGTCGACCTCAGGAAAATCTTCATTGACTATAATATGAAGAATAATCCGGGAAATGTGGAAAAAGGAATCCTGACAACCGACAGGGTTCATCTTAATCCAGAAGGAAACCTGCTTGTTGCCAAGGCCATGTGGCAGGCTGTCAAATTACTTAAATAAATGCTGCTCGGTTTTACTATTTGCCTCAGTAGTCAATCACTTGTTCCTCTATTGTTTCTGGCAATTGACGCCATTCGTATTGCTGATTGCGCAGTTGAGGTTCGAAGCCGGCCTCCCGGATGGCATCCTGCATGGTCTTATAAGTGAATCGATGAGGAGCCCCGGCAGCACTCACAACATTTTCTTCAATCATAATGCTGCCAAAATCATTGGCGCCTGCATGCAGACAGATCTGTGCGATCTGCTTTCCGACAGTGAGCCAGGAAGCCTGTATGTTTTTGATATTTGGGAGCATGATCCTGCTGATGGCAATCATGCGGATATATTCTTCAGGAGTTGTCAGGTTTTGAACGCCCCTGATCTTCGTGAGGAGCGTGTCCACATCCTGAAAGGTCCAAGGGATGAAGGCATGAAAGCCCTTTGCGGTTTCCGGCTTCCGATGTTGGACTTCGCGAATCTTCACTAAGTGCTCGAAACGTTCTTCCAGGGTCTCTACATGACCGAACATCATTGTGGCCGAAGTGGTGATATGCTGCTGATGTGCTTCAGCCATGACATCCAGCCACTCCTGTGCTCCGCATTTGCCCTTGCTGATCAGCCGGCGAACACGATCCACAAGGATCTCAGCACCTGCCCCAGGAAGAGAATCCATGCCGGCCTCCTTGAGTGCTTTTAATACCTCACGATGGCTTGATTTCTCCAACTTTGTGATGTGCGCGACTTCCGGTGGGCCGAGGGCATGCA
This sequence comes from Chitinophagaceae bacterium, assembly GCA_044361845.1. Classification (GTDB taxonomy): domain Bacteria; phylum Bacteroidota; class Bacteroidia; order Chitinophagales; family Chitinophagaceae; genus Pollutibacter. The sequence goes on from JBIKIB010000080.1 coordinate 1,868, forward strand.
GTTTGATGTCTGGGAATTCGGCTTTTATCTTTCGGAAGGTATCGGTATAAAATGACAGTCCCAGCTCAGGATGATGGCCACCTTGCAACAAAAGTTGATCCCCACCAAACTTGAGGGTTTCGGTAATCTTCACCCTGTAGGTTTCCATGTCGGTGATATAAGCTTCACCGTGGCCAGGGATACGATAGAAGTTACAGAATTTACAGTTAGCCACGCAGACATTCGTCGTATTGACGTTGCGGTCGATCTGCCAGGTCACTTTCCCATGTGGTACGGAGATCTTGCGCATCTCATCTGCGATCTGCATCAGTTCTGTCAAAGGCGCTTCCCTGAAAAGCGAAAGTCCCTCCTCTGCAGTCAGGAACTCAAATGCCAGTGCTTTTTTATATAGATCAGATCTTTTGTTCATGATTTTATATGTATCAACCTTATTACAAATGTACAACAGGAAAAGTTCCTTGAATCCTGAGAACAATGCTCGACGCTGTTTGGTTTTTAGATGGGGAGGTGCAGTAACTTTAAGGTGAGGCAGCATATCAGATCCAGTGATTTTTGATCATACCGTGAACCATGGTGAAGCATCTTTCGATTTTTCTATTGTCATTATTTGGCCTTTTCGCCGTCAATCCATTGAAGGCGCAGGAAAGATCTGTCGAAATGCCCGCTATGCGGTTGACCATTGTGCCCATGTCAAGCCTAACCGGTGGTGTGGTGTACATCAAGGCGAGTGTCAATGACCATCCTGACAGCCTGAATTTCATCCTGGACACAGGAAGTGGGGGCATTTCACTGGATTCATCCACATGCGTAGAATTAGGCATCGCGTTGAAACCTTCCGAAAAGACGATCCGGGGCATCGCAGGTATCCGAAAAGTGAAATTCTTATATGGAGCTAAGCTGCATCTGCCGGGCTTGACGATCGATAGCCTGGATTTTCATGTGAATGATTACGATATCCTCACCAGTGTATATGGCATCAAGGTCGATGGTATCATCGGGTATAGTTTTTTTAATCGCTATATCGTAGGGTTAGATTATGATTCTATGCACATGGAGGTCTATACTAAAGGGGCGTTCAAATACCCTAAGCGAGGGCATTTGCTTCGGCCACTGCTGACGAGCATTCCGATACAGACCCTCAACTTCAATGATGCCCGTGATATGACATCCCGGTTTTATTTCGATACTGGTGCCGGACTAGCATTTCTGCTTTCGGAAGAATTTGTCCGCGATAGCGCATTGTTACGCAGAAAAAGAAAAGAACCATTAGTCACTCAGGCGGAGGGCGTCGGAGGAAAGATGACGATGCGGCTGACGACTGTAAAAGGTCTTCGGGTCGGACCATATAAATTCAGGAATGTACCGACATTTTTGTTCGAAGACCAGTTCAACGTCACCTCATACCCATTCCTTGGCGGACTCATCGGCAACGAAATTCTACGTCGATTCAACACCATTCTGAATTACGGTAAAAGGGAGATCCATATCACACCGAACCGTAGTATGAAGGAACCTTTTGACTATGCCTATACCGGATTAGGAATCTACTTCGTCAATGGTCGATGCGTCGTGGAAGATGTGGTGGAAGAATCTCCTGGTGAAAAGGCCGGCTTCAAACCGGGGGATATCATCATTGCCATCAACTCCAACTTCTCCAATAATATCAGCACTTACAAGTCGATCATGCAGCATACCGGGGGCAAACTGCGTTTTCTGGTATCCAGGGACGGGGAGCTCATCGTCATTTATATGAAACCTTCAAGCATTCTTAGATAAGGTCTTTGGATTACATCCCTTTTTCCGTGTTGCGTAAACCGGATTTCTCTTTTCGTAAACGTCGGGCGAAACCGCATCGGAGATTTGCATTATTAAAATATAGGGGGATGAGGAATTTTAAGATGATTCTGGTTTTGATGTTTTCGGCCCGCGGTCTTGTAGCACAGGAGAATAGTACGTTAGGTAAGGATACTATGAACACCCATATCAAATATCTTAAGGAAATTAATCTGGTAGGCCGTAATACACGTGCTGATGTACATTTTCTGCCGGAGATCGTGGGTACTACGATCAATGCAGGAAAAAAAAATGCACTGATCGTAATGGACAATGTGCAAGGCAATGTGGTCAACAATACCATGCGGCAGGTGATGGCAAAAGTCCCGGGAATACAGGTGTGGGAGAGTGATCCAAGTGGCATACAGATCGGGATTGCAGCACGTGGACTGAGCCCTAACAGAAGTTGGGAATTCAACCTTCGTCAGAACGGGTATGATATCAGCAGTGATCCTTTCGGATATCCCGAAGCGTATTACACACCACAGTTGAATGCCGTTCAGCGCATCCAGGTTGTGCGCGGTGCCGCAAGTCTACAATATGGTCCGCAGTTCGGAGGGCTTGTCAACTTCATCCTAAAAGATGGAAGTGAATCAGGGAAGCCATTTCAATACGAGTCTCAACAGACGGCCGGCAGTTATGGTTTGTTCAATTCTTACAATGCGATCGGCGGACAGTCTGCAAAATCGAATTATTATGCATTCTGGGATCACCGCAGAGGAGATGGGTTCAGGGATAACAGCGGATTTCGCGTCAATACCGGCTTTGCAAAATACAGCTGGAAGATGACCCCTAAGCTCAGGGCGGGTGTGGAAGTGACCCATTTCAATTATACGAACAGCCAGCCTGGCGGACTCACAGATGAGCAGTTTGCAAAAGATCCTTACCAAAGTGTACGGCAACGCAATTGGTTCGGAGTCACATGGAGCATGGCCGCCTTTACGATGGATTACGAAATAAACGATAAAAGCAGACTGAACGTAAAGCTCTTCGGCATGGATGGAGTACGCAATAGTGTCGGATTCATGCAGACACCCAACATACCGGATACGGTGAATGCATTGACCATGCAGTACAACAACCGGCGGACCGATATGGACCGATACACGAACTACGGCGCAGAAGCCAGATATATCAGTGATTATACCATTGGTAAAACAAAGCAAACACTATCTGCAGGCATGAGGGTTTTTAATGGGAATACCCATCGGCGGCAGAATGGCAAGGGAGATACCGGATCTGATTTCAGTCTGACAACTCTCGGGGAGTTTCCTACCGATCTAAAGTTCGCGACCTTCAACGCTGCTGTTTTTGTTGAAAATATTTTCAGACTTGGCAACCGTCTGTTGATCATCCCGGGTTTCAGGGTTGAGCATATCCGGAATACTGCAGAAGGACGCTTGAATATGATCGGAAACACGGAGATCAAAACAGGTGATCAGGATCGTGTCCGGCGTTTCGTTCTGCCTGGCATCGGCGCAGAGTACCATATCGGGATGACAGAAATCTATGCCAATTATTCGCAAGCATATCGTCCGGTACTTTTCAGCGACCTGACAAGCAACCCGTCCACTGATGTCATTGATGAGGAATTGCAGGATGCCAAAGGATATAATATCGATCTGGGGTATCGGGGAAAGATCCGCGATCATTTGTTTTTTGACATCAGCGGGTATCTCCTGCAATACAACAATCGCATTGGCAGCATCTCGCAGCAACGCCTGGACGGAAGCTTTTACAACTTTCGGACCAATGTAGGCAATAGCCATAGCCGTGGCGTTGAGGCTTTGGTCGAATTCAGTCCGGTGAAAGCCTGGCTGCCAAACACCCGTTTCGGGAACCTCAGTATCTTTATTTCTTCAGCTTTCATTGATGCCAGGTATCAGGAATTCCGAGTGGTGACAAAGCAGGGAAATGGGCTGGTCGAGACGAATCTGAAAGGCAAAATGGTGGAAAATGCTCCGCGTCAGATCCACAGGGCAGGACTTACCTATGCTCGAAAGAAACTCACCCTGGTGGTACAATACAGCTATGTCTCTGACGCATTCACGGATGCGAACAATACGGTCAACCCTACGGTAAATGGTGTAAATGGCCTGATTCAAGCATATGACATCACTGATCTCAGCGGAACATACAGATTTTCGGAAAAGTTGTTTGTCAAGGCCGGCATCAATAATCTTTTCAATAAGGCGTACTTCACCCGACGTGCCGGAGGGTATCCGGGTCCCGGAATCATGACTGCGGAGTCGAGAAATGCATTCATGACAGTGGGAGTGAAACTGTGAACTTAAATCCTGTTTTAAAAAAAGCCACCCTGGATTTTTTCGGGTGGCTTTTATTTTTGGTCTGAATCATTGTCCTGAACTTTCGGACATTCATCAGATATTTGCAACATGATTAAATACGAGCGATTCACAGTTTCCAATGGACTCAAAGTGCTCGTCCACCAGGACCATAGTACGCCCATGGCAGTTGTCAACGTCCTGTATGATGTCGGGGCAAGAGACGAGGAGCCTACACATACCGGTTTTGCACATCTTTTCGAGCACCTTATGTTTGGTGGCTCTGTCAACATCCCGGTTTACGATGAACCCTTACAGGTTGCAGGTGGGGAGAATAACGCATACACCACCAATGATCTCACCAACTACTACTGCCAGCTACCAGCAGAAAATCTTGAAACTGCTTTCTGGCTGGAAAGCGATCGCATGCTGAGCCTTGCTTTCAGCGAGAAAAGCCTGGATGTGCAACGAAAAGTGGTCTCGGAAGAATTCAAGGAACATTACATCAACAAGCCCTACGGAGATGTATGGAAAATCCTCAGGGAACTGGCCTATAAGCAGCACCCCTACCGGTGGATGACGATCGGTCGTGAACTCAGTCATATCGAGAAGGCAGAGTTGGATGATGTCAGGCGGTTTTTCTTCAAGCATTACACTCCATCAAATGCGATCCTTGTAGTTGCGGGCAATGTATATGTCGATCAGGTAAGAATGCTTGCAGAGAAATGGTTCGGTGGCATTGCACCGGGAGAGCGCTATGAGCGAAATCTTCCCACGGAGGAGCCGCAGGTCGAAGAGAGGAGAATGGAAGTGAAAGCAAAAGTGCCTTTGGATGCATTTTATAAAACCTGGCATATGTGTGCACGGATGGATCCGCGTTATTATGCCGCGGATCTGATTACGGATATGCTTGGTGGTGGCGGGTCTTCCAGACTTTATGAGTCGTTGGTGAAAGACAAGAAACTTTTCAGCAATATCGACTGCTATCATTTTGGAAGCCATGATGCAGGCCTTTTGACAATCGAAGGGAAATTAGTCCGCGGAGTAGATATCAGGTTGGCTGAAGCAGCTGTGGAAGAGGTTTTAGAGAAGATGCGTACGGATCTGGTGGAAGAAAAGGAGTTGCAGAAGGTGAAAAACAAGACTGAAAGCATCATGGCTTTTGAAGATATGAGTGTCATGAGTCGTGCTTCAAGCCTTGCCTATTATGAGTTGTTGGGAGATGCTGAGCTTATGAATACTGAATTGAAGAAGTATCAGGCGGTCACTGCCACCGAGGTTCTTAATGAGTGCCGTCAAATATTCCGACCGGAGAACAGCAATACGCTGTATTACCTATCGGAGCAATGATCCGGAACAGATCTTCTACATTTCTGAAACAAAGATCAGGTACCTGACCGACTAAACTTGGGTATATGATCAATGACCGCCGGGTTTTTCAAGCGGTGAAGGGTCATCCGTTGACCGGAAGACTTATTTAGACCATGATCTATCTTTAATTACTGATTTCACATATTTTATATACTATGTCATTGTCGAATACACTGGATCGAAAAACGCCACCACCCATTAAGGATGCGGTTGACCTGAATCTTGAATTGAAGCCATACACGAAATATATCCTTGATAATGGGGTGGAAGTCTATGCCATTGATGCTGGTGCTGAAGAAGTCCTCCAGCTCGAGATGGTTTTTTTTGCAGGGGATTGGTATGAGGGTCAAAACGGTATAGCCGCTGCAACGAACTTCCTGCTCAAGAATGGCAGTTCTAAACGAACAGCATATGAAATCAACGAGCATTTCGATTACTATGGGTCGTATCTTAACCGAAACTGCTATAATGAAACTTCGAACATCGTACTTCACTGCCTGACGAAGCATTTGCATGAATTGTTACCGGTGGTGCGAGAACTCATCACAGATTCGGTATTCCCTCAGCATGAGTTGGATATATACAAGCAGAACATGAAGCAACGCCTTGAGGTGAACCTGAAGAAATGCGAAGTGGTGGCTAATCGGCAAATTGACGAGTATCTGTATGGTCATGATCACCCTTATGGCAAATACAGTACACTTGAGATGTATGATGCCCTTGACCGGGACTCGATCATGTCATTCTATGAACGTTTCTACGGCAAAGGACGTTGTGTGATCTTTATAGCAGGTATTCTTCCTTCAGATATTCAAGATCAGCTCAACCAGCATTTTGGACAGCTGCCGTTTAACAGAGACGCGTTACCCGAGATCGAACATCCAGTCATACCATCCACGCAGAAAAAAAACCGAATCATCAATGACCCCGACGGTCTGCAGGGAGCGGTCAGGATCGCCAGGCCATTTCCAAACCGCCACCATCCCGATTACAAGCAGGCAATGGTGCTGAATACGCTTTTAGGAGGTTTCTTTGGTTCGAGGCTAATGGACAATATCCGGGAGGATAAGGGATATACTTATGGCATATATAGTTACTTGCAGAATCATATTGGAGATAGTGCATGGATCATTAGCACAGAGGCCGGAAAGGATGTTTGTGAGGATACCATCAAAGAGGTATACTATGAGATGAAGAGGCTTCGGGAAGAAGAGATACCGGAAGATGAGCTTATGATGGTGAAGAATTATCTAATGGGTACCATACTGGGAGATCTTGACGGACCATTCCATGTCATCGGTCGTTGGAAGAATATCATCCTGAACGGACTCGATGAGCAATACTTCTATGAAACGTTGACGACGATCCGAGACACCAATTCTGAAGTACTTAATGCACTGGCTAAGAAATATCTTCGGGAAGAGGATTTCTATGAACTGGTCGTGGTATAAGGTGCCGGTGATTGTACTTTCCTTATCTACGGTGCGGCTTGATTTATTTTATTAACTTGATTGAAATTACCATTATGGGTTTCATTCTACGATTGTTTTTCACCTGGGTAGCCATCATTATTGCTTCGTATATCCTGCCTGGCATACACATAAGGGATTACACTTCAGCATTGATCGCAGCAGCGGTACTGGCTTTGCTGGATTCTTTTGTAAAGCCCGTATTGGTATTTCTCACAATCCCGATCACTCTTGTCACGTTGGGGCTTTTCCTTCTCGTTATCAATGCACTCATTGTTTTGTTTGGAGCGAGGATCGTTGAAGGATTTGAGGTCGATGGGTTTTGGTGGGCACTTGGTTTCAGCCTTATAGTTTCAATAATAGTGACATTGCTGGAGGCTGTGGATAAGGCTTTTTCTAAAAAATAGGGTCAACCTGTCGGTAAAGTCTTGTCAGGGTACGAACTTATCCGCCAGCTATTATTGACTGAGACACATACTGCATAACTTCAAATCATGTTGAACTTTGACAGAAAGGATCTTTCGGATACCGACCTGGTCAGGTTTTACAGGCAGATGCTTCTGCCCCGGATGATCGAAGAAAAGATGCTCATACTTCTTCGCCAGGGACGTATCTCCAAGTGGTTCAGTGGGATCGGACAGGAAGCCATTTCTGTAGGTGCTACATTGGCCATGCAGTCCGACGAATGGATCATGCCGTTGCATCGAAACCTGGGGGTTTTCACTGTTAGGGATATGCCCCTCGAAAAACTCTTCAAACAATGGCAGGGTCGAAAGGATGGATATAGCAAAGGCCGGGAGCGAAGTTTTCATTTCGGCTCTGCAGATCATCATGTCTGTGGGATGATCTCTCACCTTGGCCCTCAGCTCGCATTGGCGGGAGGAGCGGCACTCGCATATAAACTCAAAAACGAACAGAAGGCATCCCTTGCGTTCACTGGTGATGGTGGAACTTCGGAAGGGGATTTTCATGAAGCACTCAATGTGGCTGCTGTTTGGGATCTGCCCGTGATTTTCATCATCGAAAACAACGGATACGGACTCAGTACTCCGGTCAACGAGCAATATCGTTGCAAGAACTTAGTGGATCGCGCAATCGGATATGGGATGGATGGCATACAGATTGACGGGAATAACATCCTCACGGTCTATGATACCATCATGGGTGTACGTGACCACTGTATTCGAAAACAGAAACCATATCTTGTCGAGTGTATGACTTTCCGTATGCGTGGGCATGAAGAGTCAAGCGGTACAAAATATGTACCCGCATACCTCTTTGACGAATGGGCAGCGAAGGATCCTGTTATCAATTTTGAGCGGTATCTTGAAACTACTGGCATTCTCAGCTCGGATCAAGTCAATGCCATTCGTGAGGAATTTCGATTGTATATCGAAAAAGGTGTGAAAGCAGGCCTTGAGTCAGGAACTTTTGAACCAGATATTGCTGAAGAGATCGGTGATGTATATGCACCTGTGGCTAAAATCATTTCAGATCATTCCAGTCAGATAACCGGAAAGCCAAGACGGTTTCCTGTACCGGAATTAGTTAAAGCCGGAGAGACGATCGAGCTTAGGTTCATCGATGCCATACGTGAAGGCTTGCTGGAAAGTATGAAACGGCATCAGAATCTAGTTCTTATGGGGCAGGATATTGGAGAATATGGTGGTGCATTCAAGATCACAGAGGGGCTATTCGAAATATTCGGCAGCGAAAGGGTGCGGAACACGCCTCTCTGTGAAAGTGCTATTATCGGGGCTGCTCTGGGAATGAGTTTGGAAGGTTACAAGAGTATGGTGGAGATGCAGTTTGCGGATTTTGTCACATCTGGCTTCAATCAGATCGTAAATAACCTGGCCAAGATGCATTACCGATGGGGGCAGTCTGCTGATGTGGTCATTCGTATGCCTACCGGTGCGGGGGTGGGAGGAGGACCATTCCATTCGCAAAGCAACGAAGCCTGGTTTGCCCATACACCCGGCTTAAAAGTTGTATATCCATCCACACCGGAAGACGCCAAAGGGTTGCTCATTGCGGCATTCAACGATCCGAATCCCGTCATGTTCTTCGAACACAAGGCATTGTATCGCAGTATCAGTGGGAAAGTGCCGGTTGGCTTTTATGAGACGGAGATCGGAAAAGCTCGTTTGGTTCAGAGGGGAAGTGACTTCAGTGTGATCACATACGGGAGTGGGGTGCATTGGGCCATGGAATTTGCTTTGCAGCATCCTGACAAGTCGGTTGACATCCTCGATCTACGGACATTGCAGCCATTAGACCTTGATGCGATCCTTGCTTCGGTCAAGAGAACAGGCAAGGTGTTGGTGCTGCATGAGGATACCCTTACAGGCGGTATTGGCGGTGAGATATCTGCCTGGATAGGAGAGCATTGCTTTATCCATCTTGATGCACCCGTGATGCGCTGCGCCAGCCTGGACACTCCGGTTCCTTTTGCTGCTGAACTTGAACAGGTTTTCCTGGCCAAATCCAGATTGAAAGCGACGATTGAAAAATTATTGTCATATTAAGCTTTGCTTCGAGTCGAAAATCATTTCACAAGCCGCCACATGAAACGGATATTCATCCTCATTGCAACTTTTATTCATGTATCATGTCTTCAGGCAAATGATACTTCCATGCCGGCCGTAGCGACTATGTTGGAGGCTTATTTCCCAGTGGTTGAAAACATCTGCAATGAATTCGCAAGAAAGCACAACATACCCGGCATGTCGCTAGGCATTGTTGCAGATGGCAAATTGATTTTCACGACCAGTATCGGCCATACGGATATCGATCAAAAAAAGCCTGTAAGTTCTTCCTCTGTTTTCAGGATCGCTTCGATGACAAAAAGTTTCACTGCGATGGCCATTCTAAAACTGAGGGATCAGGGTAAGCTTCGCCTGGATGATCCTGTCCATTTATATATTCCGGAGTTGAAGAAGACCCGATATCCGACGAAAGATTCTGAAACCATCACCATCCGACATCTGCTGACACATGGTGCAGGATTCCCGGAAGATAATCCCTGGGGCGATCGGCAGTTGGCGGATACGGATAAAGAATTGACAGATTTCATAAAGGGACAGATATCTTTCTCTACGGCGCCGGGTACGGCATATGAATACAGCAACCTGGGTTACGCGATGTTGGGAAAGATCATTACCAAAGTATCTCAGCAATCTTATCAGCGGTATATCCGAGAACAAATATGGTTGCCGTTGGGCATGAAAAGTGCTGCCTGGGAGTTTGCGGATGTTCCCGCAGAAAGACTTGCGCATGGCTATCGCTGGC
>JBIKIB010000386.1:0-3651 GCA_044361845.1 Chitinophagaceae bacterium
CTATATCGCGTCATACATCGAGAAGGATCTTGACCTACCAGTTCCGATCGAGATACTGCCAACACCTGTCAGGAAATATGATGCGGTCATTGACTCCGATTTCGATGTCGAGGGAAAGAAACTGATCTTGTATGCCGGTACCGTGTCGAAGATCAAAGGTTCTGAATTACTTTTTTCGATCATCCGAAAATATCTTGATGATCATCATGATGCCATGTTCATGGTTGCTGGTAAATGTGGGACATGCGATGGCCATTCCTGTTCAGCGGAGATAGGCTCTCTATCAAGTCGATATCCTGGGAAGTTCATTTATCATGCCCATATGGAAAGAAGCAGACTGATGTCTGCCTTCAAACAGGCTGATGCGGTATTGATCCCTTCCCTGTATGATAATTTCCCGAATACGGCCCTTGAAGCATTATGGCAAGGAGCCGTGGTGATCGCTTCCGATACGGCATCACTCGGTGCACTGATCCGGGATGGTCATAATGGTTTCATCATGACGGATAGGGATCCCAGGCATTGGGTCCTACGTTTGCGAGAAGTGTTGTACGATATGGATGCATCAACGCTCGAAAAGATGCGGACCCATATCCGGGAGAGCCTTTCCGATTATGAATATGACGCAGCGGTAACAAGACTTGAACAGTATTATGCCAACATCAAAAACAACCAGATCCTGCAGGACTGACTTCTACTCCGCAGGATCCCTTTAAACCTTGTGAACCGACATGACTGTTCCTGATGTTTCGATCATCGTTCCATACTATAACTCCAAGGCATACCTTGAGAGGCTTATCCAATCCGTCATGCGACAGGAGCATACAGGATTCGAATGCATATTGGTGGATGATGGATCAAAAGATAATTCATTTGACATTGCAGCGGCACTTACACAAGATGATGCACGCTTCAAGAATGTCAAAAGACCGGAAGGGTATCTTCCGGGAGGGAGAGGCGCAAAAAATTACGGCCTTAGCCTGTCCAAAGCGGCGTATATCATGTTCTTCGATTCTGATGATGTCATGCTTCCAAGACATATCAGTAGCCGACTGGAATTTCTGCAACAAAATCCGGGGAAGGATGCTGTCGTTTCCGATTTCGGATGGCGTGTGATGGAGGGAAGACAAAAAAAAATCTATCGTTATAACCCAAGTATTTTCGAAGGCTTCAGACAGAATGTGACGGAAGACTGGTTTTGGTTGAACTACATGGACCTGAGGTTTTGGTTCAACCCGGGTAATCCCATGTGGAGAAGATCCTCCATTTCAGATAAGCCCTTATGGGATGAAACAACATCCATCGGAGAAGACCACGAATACCACGCAAGACTCATGCTGCAGGGGCTGGATTTCGGTCATCTGAAATCTGTAACATGGGATTACATGGCCAACTCCGATTCAATGATCTCCACATCCGAGGCGATCAAACCTCTACTCAGCAGATCCTACGGAAAGATGCTTGTGAACCGGAATATCCTGAAGTATCAAGGATTTCGTCCATCACTTGTCAGGAAAGAGTTGACATGGCAGATGAAGATTTTGCGAAGGATCGTCGCCTGTCAGGGAGATACAAGAGAACGGACCGAAGCCATTGCCACCATGAAGGGACGGATTTCCGACACCCTGAAGATGCTTGGATATGGAAGCGCGAGAAGGTCAGTCATCATGTCAGCCCTGCACATCGTGGTATTTCTTCACAAAGGTACAGGCAAGTTCTTTCAGGCATATGAAATGATCATACCCGATCGTGAACCGACCATGGAATCAAAATACTTCACCATTTCATGAGCAGGATACGCATCATATATACGATACCCAACTTCGATACGGCAGGATCCGGGATCGCACTGATGAAAATGGCGTTAAGGCTTGACAAGTCCCAATTCGAGCCAATGATCGTCTGCCTTCATGATAAGGGGAAATATTTCGAGGAAGTGCGAGCGAGCGGCATTCCGGTGCATATTTTCCCGTATTTATCTGACCTTACGCCCCGCATGGCGTTGATGAAGAATGTCATCCGCACCGCAAAGTTCTTCAGATCACTCCGGCCGGATATCATTTTTTCTTACCATTATGCGCCCAATATTTCTGAGGTGCTGGCAGCGAGGCTTGCAGGTTGCAAGTTCATGTATGTGAAAAAAAATATGGGCTGGAAGGGAGGCTCATATAACCAGTGGCGGATCCGCACATTCCTATCGAATGCGATCACCGTGCAGAATACGGACATGATGCGGAATTTCTTTCCAGGCAATCCAATGGCAAGGTTGATATCCATAGGAGTCGATCAGGAAGAATACTTTCCGACTTCAGTTGATCTTGACCTCAAAAATGAACTGAATATAGCTGTCGGGAAAAAAGTGGTCTTATGTGTCGCGAACCTGATCCCTAAAAAAGGCATTGAATTCCTGATACGGGGATTTGCTGCATCTGATTTAAGGACGACTGCCAAACTCGTCATTGTAGGAAATAATGATACCCCCATGCGCGTCGGAATGGATGAACTCATCGCCGGACTTGGCATGGGCGAAGACGTTCTGTTCACCGGAAAACGGAATGATGTACCTCGCTTTTACAGCATTGCGGATCTTTTCATATTGCCTTCTACGGGTGATGAGGGTGCTCCCATCGCCATTCAGGAAGCTATGGCATCCGGTGTGCCGGTGATCACTACAGATACACCGGGTAACAGAGACCAGCTGAAGGATCTGCCGGGTCAACTCATCCCTCCATCCGATGCAATCGCCATAGCTAGGATAATCGACCGATATCTTTCTCTTGATGACCATGAAAGAAAAAGGATCATAAACACCCAACTGAAAATCGTGGAAGATAGATATTCCCTTAAGGAAGAGGTTCGACAGCACGAAGCGCTTTACCGGGAGCTCACGAAAAGATAGAGTAAGGATGATATACAAGAACGACATAATACCCAGAAATCAAATCAGGACGGGAGTCATGGACGAACTCGACCATGAAGCCATCTGCGTATTCATCGCACTGGGTTACTTCCTGGAAGACAAGACATTTTACAAAGGCCTCAAGACACATCTTCCGGGAACCATAACGGATACCGATGCATCAGGAAATATCCTGTCATCCAATCCCTGGTTCAAGTGGCATTATAGCCCACGCGACATCACCTTCGAGCAGGCCTTGGACGAGTTCACGGTTTTATTTGAAAAAATCATCGCGGAACAGGGAGAAAACGGGTACACGATACCCATCTCCGGAGGACTTGATAGCAGGACCCTCGTGGCTGCGGCAGGGGGCACCGGCAAGTCGATAAAAGGATATAGCTATGCTTTCAGGAACGGACATGATGAAACCCTGTACGGAAAAAAAATGGCCGATGAGATGGGGTTCAAATTCGAATCCTGGCATGTTCCGAAGGGTAGTCTTTGGAGCTATATAGAGCCACTTGCAAAAAGAAATGGCTGTTATGCTGAATTCACCAATCCCCGCCAATATGCCTTCTATGACGAACTGAAGAAGATGGGAGGCACATTCTTGCTTGGGCATGGGGGTGATCTCTATTTTGACGACATGGGAGTGGATGAATACGTTGCCGATGAGGTTTTGCTGGATACACTTTGGAGCAGACTGGTCAAAAAATCAGGATTGGAACTTGCCACCAGAATGTGGAAGGAGT
>JBIKIB010000387.1:0-3649 GCA_044361845.1 Chitinophagaceae bacterium
CCGAAGCCATGAACGAAGCCTACGGACCCGATAACGACAACGGCTATGGCCTTAGTGCCCGCCAGGCGGTCAACACCGTTCGTGCCAGGGCCGGAGTGGCCATGCCCCCGGTGGTCGCCGCCGACCCTTCAGCCATGCGCACCGCAATCAAACGCGAACGCCGCGTCGAACTGGCATTCGAGAACCACCGTTTCTGGGACCTTCGCCGATGGAAAGACGCTCAGACCGTTCTCAACCAGCCCATCCTTGGCGTGAAAGTGACATTGAACAGCACCAATCAGGTCGTATACACACCTTTCATCGTCGAGAACCGTGTGTTCGATGCGGCGAAGATGTACCAACACCCTATCCCACAATCCGAGATCAACAAGTCCGCCGGGATCCTCAAACAGAATCCGGGATGGTAACGGGAACGTATAAACGAAATAATACCAGCAACATGAAAAAGACGATCTCATATGCATCCGTATTCCTGCTCCTGTCGGCCATCTTGTCGATATCCGCCTGCAGTAAGGCGGATTCTGAACTGGACTACGGCACGACGAGCATCTATATGCCGCAGGCGGTCATCCGTTCCGGCGGTGTGAACAACCAGTACCCCGTACCGACAGGGACTGACTCATCGACATGGAACTACAGGATCGATGCCGCCAGGAGCCGGATGGACATCTCCATGGGTGCGGCATTGTCAGGCCCGGGTTCGGAAGCATTCAGCGTGGAAGTCCGCGCAAACACCGACACCATCCAGCAGCTCCTCGCTGCCGGTGTCTTCAACCCGGCAACGCATATGCTGATGCCGGCTTCCATGTACACGCTACCGGTGAAAGTGGAAGGTGTGAAGGGCGCGCGCGCAGGGTTTTTCAAGCTTTCGGTAGACTACAAAGCCCTGAAAACTGCGGCATATGCCGGGAAGTTCCTGCTACTCGCGGTGAAGTTCGCAAACCCTACGACATACCAGCTGAACCCGCCGTTGAGTTCTGCCATCGTGGTCATAGATGTCATGAAAATACCATAACCCTGCCTGATGTGAAGGAGAGCGTTTTTCCCTTATCAAGAAAAAGGAACTATGGCCTTATGTGAAGATGAACTGATAGCCGGATTCCAGGCGGCATTCCATACCTCCGATGTCCCGCTCATCGTCCGGTCACCGGGTCGCGTGAACATCATCGGTGAACACACCGATTACAACGATGGGTTCGTGCTGCCGGCAGCCATTGACAAAGCGGCATATGTCGCCGTCCACAAACGGGATGATCGAATCGTTAGCCTCTATGCCGCCGCATTCGACGAATACCATCGAGTGCCGCTCTGCGAACTGAGGAAGCAGGATGATCACTGGTCAAACTACGTGCTGGGCATCGCCGACCAATTGATGAGATCAGGCATCGACCTTCCCGGCTTTACCCTATACCTTACCGGTGACATCCCCATTGGGGCTGGACTTTCGTCCTCCGCTGCGGTGGAGTGTGCCACGCTCTTCGCTTTGGACCAGCTCTTCGCGCTCGGGCTCACCCGCGCAGAAATGGTCCATCTCGCACAACGGGCAGAGCATGAGTTCGCCGGCGTCAAATGCGGGGTCATGGATATGTTCGCATCTCTTTTCGGTAAGAAAGGACATGTCGTCAAACTCGATTGCAGAAGTCTATTCTATGAGTATGTTCCCCTCGACCTGAAGGGATACAAGATCCTGCTGCTGAACACGAATGTCAGGCATAAGTTGTCGTCTTCCGAATATAATACCCGGCGGGAACAATGCGAACAGGGGGTGGAATGGGTCCGCGAACAATACCCCGAGGTAAAGGCACTTCGTGATGTGACGCCTGAAATGCTTGAGCAGATCGTCTTGCCCAGGGATGGGGTCATCCACCAGCGGTGCCGCTATGTGGTGGAAGAGAACAGGCGGCTCACGGATGCATGCAGCGATCTGAAAAATGGTGACCTGATGGCGTTGGGCCAAAAGATGTACGAGACACATGAAGGACTCCGAAAGCTCTATGAAGTGAGTTGCCGGGAACTGGATTTTTTGGTCGACCACATGCGTCAGGAAGAAGCGGTGATCGGTGCCAGGATGATGGGAGGTGGCTTTGGCGGATGTACGATAAACCTCATCCGGGAAAATGATATTCAAAGAATCCTTTCACAGGTGGAGGATGCATACCGGGCGGCCACTGGCGTCGAACTGACCAGCTACGTGGTTGCCATCGAAGATGGTACGGGTCCATGCCCTGCAACTGCCGACAACCAAGGAATGACTGCCCCAAGGGAGCATGTGGTCCGTCAAGCCTCTGCAAGATGATAGCATAAGAATTTATGTACGTGAGCAACCGTTGGTTTTAGGATCGGCTGTTTCCACAGCTGATCATTCACTGAATCTGAAAAAGAATAAAAGATGCGTCAAAGATCCATTTCATCGATGCTGCAACGGGGATGCTACTTCTTCATCCTGTTGACATCATTCTCCCCGATCTGCCAGGCACAGCCGCTGGATGGGATCAATCCTGCCATAAAAACAGAAAATATCCCGATAATGCCGGGTGAACCATGGCTTGACGATAGAGATAGCGTCATCAACGCTCACGGCGGCGGAGTGATCTTCAGGAACGGACGGTATCACTGGTATGGTGAAAAGCGTGGTCGTTCCGCTTCGATGGGCGTCACGGCATATTCTTCCACCGACCTTCTGCATTGGACCTATGATGGCATGGCCCTTGAGCACGATGCGACAGATACACTCAGTGATATCCGAACAGGATGCCTGATGGAGCGACCCAAAGTCATCTATAATGACAGGACGGGTAAGTATGTGATGTGGTTCCATCTCGAATTGAAAGGACAGGGTTACAAGGCCGCAAGAGCGGGTGTGGCCGTTAGTGATTCGCCCAACGGACCATTCCGATACCTCGGGAGCATGCGGCCGAATGGCAATATGTCACGCGACA
This sequence comes from Chitinophagaceae bacterium, assembly GCA_044361845.1. GTDB lineage: Bacteria > Bacteroidota > Bacteroidia > Chitinophagales > Chitinophagaceae > Pollutibacter. The sequence goes on from JBIKIB010000387.1 coordinate 2,940, forward strand.
TGACCCTCTTCAAAGATGATAACGGTAACGCATACCTTATTTATTCATCTCGGGAGAATTACGACCTCAGGATCACAAGACTCACCGAAGATTACCTCAACGTGACAAAGGTTGACAGCATGCTGTTCAGTAACCATCGGGAGGCACCTGCGGTCATGAAGCACAAGGGGGCCTATTACATGATCACGAGCGGGTGCACGGGATGGAAACCGAATGAGGCCTGGCTTCACCGGTCGGAGGATATCATGGGTCCCTGGCGCCGTATTCCGGGCAATCCCATGCGTGGCCCGATGGCCGAGCTGACCTTCGATGCCCAATCGACGCATATCCTTCCCATCGAAGGAATAAAAGACGGATACGTTTTCATGGCCGACAGATGGAAGCCGGGAGACCTGAAAGACAGCCGCTATATCTGGCTGCCGGTCACCTTCGAAAATGGTATCCCCTTCATGGAATGGACATCATCGTGGCTGCCGGGGAACTGATCCTCCGGCACAAAACAAAGATGTACGCATGTGTGCATGTAAACACCATGGCGATCTGCATCGGCTTGTCCGTCGCGTGAATGTTCCTGCGACATCCCGTCGAGAAGTGCATGACAAGGCAGCGGCGGGGAAAAAACACCAGCATCAAATGGATATCACGATGAAGCGGAACATCCAAAGCTGAAAGGACCTTGCATGGACAAAATGTGGAGCTCATGAAAGCGG